>DAOMZC010000575.1:0-4738 GCA_035437965.1 Pseudomonadota bacterium | reverse complement strand
CTGGCGGGCATCGAGGGTCGGCTCCAGTGAGTCGCCGCTCGGCGGGCGCCCCGCGGGCGCGTGCAGTCCGGCGGGGGCGGCGCCCGGCTCGGGCGGCCCAAGGCTCATTCCCTCGGGGGCGCCCTCCGCCGGAACGTACACCTTGATCTCGCCGCTGGAGGGGCGGGAGCGCGACCGCGCCAGCGTCTCCTCGCGCGCCGCCGACTCGTGCTGCGCCTGCATCTCCTGCATCTCGCGCATCAGATCCAGGATCGAGACCTGGCGCAGCTCGCTGGTCAGCCCCGAGCGCTGCGGCAGGCCGGCCACCGGCGCCATCGGCGTCGGAGCGGACGGGTGCTGGGTGGTCAGCCGCACCGGCGGCAGCGTGGTGCCGACCGCGCCCACGCCGTGCTCGCTGATGCCCGGCGCGCTCGGCGCCGGCGGCAGGCTGCGGTACGACTGCATCGCCGGCTGCGACGGCGGCGGCGGCGGCACCGAGACGGCGGCCGGCGGTATCGAGATCGGGGCGTTGAACCCCGACGGCGCCGCGCTGCTCAGCGCGCGCTGCATCTCCTCGGCCGTGGCGTAGGCCGCCGGCCCGACGGCGCCGAGCGCCCGCAGCACCACCTGCCCCACCGGCCCCGACAGCGTCTCGGGCAGCGGCTCTTTCACCACCAGCTCGCCGGCCGGCGGCGGCTTGCCGGTGCACAGCTCGTACAGCAAAAGCGCCAGCCCGCGCAGGTCGGCGGCCTGCGCCTCGCGCAGCTGCGGGCCCATCCCGAGCGCCGCCAGGCCGTGCATCTTGACGTACGCCAGCATGCCGAGGCCACCGGCAAAGTCGCTCTCGCTGCCGACGTAGATCTGGCTCATGTCCAGGCTCCCGTGGGCCATGCCGAGGCGCGCCCCGGTGCTGAGCAGCGACAGGAGCGGCCTCACAAGGTGGGCCGCCTCGCTCGGCTCGAGCAGCGCCCCGCTCGGTCGCAGCCACGCCTGGCGCCTCTCGATCATGAGCTCGGGCAGGAGCCGCAGCCCATTGAGCTCGGTCACGAGGAACCGCGAGCCATCGCGCTCGGTGCCCTCCTCAATCAGCTTGAGGATGCCCTTGTTCTGGTCGAGCAGCCGCAGCGCCTGCAGCTCCTGCTGGTAGCGGGTAAGCGCGGTGGCGTCGCGCGCGTTCTCACCCGGCAAGATGTCAATCAGAGCGCGCTGACCGGTGACAAGGTGAAAGCCGGCAAACACCGCCCCGCCCGGCCGGCGGCCGAAGAACTCCTCGATTTTCCAGCGCCGCCCGACCGTATCGAAGCACAACGGGGTGCCATCGTTGGCGCACGCCAGAACTTCCTGCGGATAGGTCGCGCCGCACTCAAAGCAGCGCTTTAGCTCTGCCACTGACATGAAGGCCCTTTAGTGGGGTTTGCTCACTATACCACGGCGACGGAGTCTTCCATAGAAAATGAAGGCTTTGCGGCTAGCCCAATTGCTATTGGTTGGGCCTTTGTAAAGCGCGGAAAAACCCCTGCCCGGCCCGGCGAAGATGAAGCAAGATAGGTGACGAATGTGAGGCGCTAAAGTAGACTGCCGCCAGCACATCCAAGCACTGACAGCGCCCGGGGGGCCGGTACCGGCGTGGCAAAAGGACGGCGCCCCCAATGAAGTTCATGGGAAGTTTTTGAGCTGACAAGTCGAGAGGGTCGGCCAGGCAAAGGCCAGGCAAAGGCCGCCAAAGTAGATTACCGAGGGACCATGTCGAAGAACACGCTTACGATCACTGACAACCGCACCGGCAAAAGCTATGAGCTCCCGATCTCGGACGGCACGATCCGCACCTCGGATCTGCGCCAGATCAAGGTCGGGCCCGACGACTTCGGCCTTATGGGCTATGACCCGGCCTACCTCAACACCGCCTCGTGCCGCTCGGCTCTCACCTTCATCGACGGCGACAAGGGCATCCTCCGCTACCGCGGCTACCCCATCGAGCAGCTCGCCGAGCAGTCGAGCTACCTGGAGTGCACCTACCTCCTCCTCCATGGCGAGCTCCCGACCGAGCAGCAGCTGCACGAGTTCATCGAGCAGGTGACCCTTCACACCTTCGTCCACGAGAACGTCAAGAGCTTCATCCAGGGCTTCCGCTACGACGCCCACCCGATGGGGATGTTCCTGTCGACGATCGGCGCCCTGTCGACGTTTTACCCCGAGGCGAAGAACGTCTACGACAACAACGTGCGCACCCGCAACATCATCCGCCTCATCGCCAAGGTGCCGACGATCGCGGCGCTCGCCTACCGCCACAGCCTCGGCTTCCCGTTCGTCTACCCGGACAACTCGCTGAGCTTTGCCGGCAACTTCCTCGCCATGATCAAGAAGATGGCCGAGCCGCGCTACAAGCCCAATCCGGTGCTCGAGCGGGCCCTCGACGTGCTGTTCATCCTGCACGCCGATCACGAGCAGAACTGCTCGACCTCGACGATGCGCGCCGCGGGCAGCTCGCTCGTCGATCCCTACTCGGCGGTGGCGGCGGCGTCGGCGGCGCTGTACGGCCCGCTGCACGGCGGCGCCAACGAGGCGGTACTCGCCATGCTGCGCGACATCGGCAACGTCAACAACGTGCCGAGCTTCATCAAGGAAGTCAAAGAGGGCAAGGGCGAGAAGAAGCTCATGGGCTTTGGCCACCGGGTCTACAAGAACTACGACCCGCGCGCCAAGGTCATAAAGAAGCTCGCCGACCAGGTCTTCGAGGTGACGGGCAAAAACCCCCTCCTCGATATAGCGATCGAGCTTGAGCGGATTGCGCTGCAGGACGAGTACTTCATCAAGCGCAAGCTCTACCCGAACGTCGACTTCTACTCGGGCCTCATCTACGAGGCGATGGGCTTCCCGCGCGACTTCTTCACCGTGCTGTTCGCCATCCCGCGCACCATCGGCTGGCTGGCGCAGTGGCGCGAGATGCTGGAGGACAGCGAGCAGAAGATCGCCCGCCCGCGCCAGATCTACGTCGGACAGGAGCGCCGCGAGTACCCCGCCGGCCGCCCCCACCCGTTCGAGGCCGAGCGCAACCGCGGCTTCGAGATCGGCTGAGCCGCTCCGCCCCTCGCGTAGCCCCGTCCCAGGCGGGGCTGCAGAAAGCCCCGCTGGCTCCGGCAGGCGGGGCTTTTTTGCGCCCGCCGCCCGCCCTCAAGCCAAGTCGATGACGACCTTACCCACGGCGTGACCGGCCTCGGTGTAGGCCAGCGCTTCCTTGGCTTCGGCAAGCGGGAAGACGCGGTCGACGATCGGGCGCAGCGCCCCGCGCTCGCACAGCCCGGCGAGCATCGCCAGCTGCTCGCCGTCGGGGCGCATGAACAGGTACTCGTAGCGGACGCCGAGCTCGCGGGCCCGCCGCAGCGGCTCGCGGTTCATGAAATCGAGGGCCAGCCGCAGCACCGGGTTGAGGCCCAGCTCCTTGCCGACCTTGCCGGTCGGGACGCCGGCGACCGAGACCATGACGCCGCCCGGCCGCAGCACCGGGAACGACCGCAAGCGGGTCTCGCCGCCCAGGGTGTCGAGCACCAGATCGTAGCGGGTGAGGAGCTCCTCGAAGCGCTGCGTCTTGTAGTCGACGAACAGATCCGCCCCGAGCTTCTCGCACAGCTCCCGGCTGCGCCCGCCGGCGGTCACCGCCACCGTCACCCCCAGGTGCTTGGCGAGCTGAATCGCCAGCGTGCCGACGCCGCCCGAGGCGGCATGGATCAGCACCTTCTGCCCCGCGCCGAGCGAGCCGAAGTCGGTGAGCGCCTGCCACGCGGTGAGCCCGACGAGCGGAATCGCCGCCGCCTCGATGTGCGAGAGGTTCTTCGGCTTGCGCGCGACGTGGCGCGCCTGCACCACCGCGTAGTCGCAGAACGTGCCGATGCGGTCCTTGTCGACGCGCGCGTACACCTCGTCGCCGGGGACGAAGGTGGTCACCTCGCTGCCGACCTCCTCGATAACGCCCGAGAGGTCATTGCCAAGGATGACCGGCATCTGCAGCTTGCGTAAAAGGCGCAGCCCGCCGTCGCGCAGCTTGAAGTCGATCGGGTTCACGCTGGCGGCGCGAATCTTTATAAGCACGTCCTTGGCGGACGGGGTCGGACGCGGCAGCTCCCCAAGCTCGACTACGTCGTTTTTGCCGTACTTGCGGATAAAGGCGGCTCGCATGGTCACGCTCCTCGGCCCTCGCCATCGCAGTGCCGGCGCGCATCCTAGTACGAAACCTGAAACCGCGGCGCGCGCTGGTGGTAATATCTTAGGCTAAATCCCGTGTGCTCCAGTCGCCGCCAGCGGCCCTACCCGGGAGCACATAAGGGGCGTCTATAACCAGGAGTCCGCCATGGCCACCGATCCGAACCGCATCGCCAGCTACCGCGAACTGCTCGATCTGCTCGCCCGCGAGGGCGTCCTCCACCAGGCGCGCACCGAAGAGAAGTCAGTCACCATCCCCACCGAGAAGGGCACGCTCGACGGGATGCTCCTTATGCGCTGGCAGGACTCGGACGGCGTCATTCAGTTCATCCAGTCGATGCCGCTGGAGATTGCCGAGGACAAGATTGCGCTTGTCGAGAGCGCGATCGCCCGCCTCAACCACGCCCTGGCGCTGCCCGGCTTCGACCTCAACCACGACTACCGGCTGCTCACCTACCGCCAGGTGCTGCCGATCTACCCCCGCGGCTACGTGCACCCGGCCGAGATCCAGGCGATGTTCCGGGTCACGGTGAAGACGGCCTCGGACTTCCTGCCCACGCTG
>DAOMZC010000574.1:0-4739 GCA_035437965.1 Pseudomonadota bacterium | reverse complement strand
GCCGCCAACCGCGACCTCGCGTTCACCGATCCCCGCTACGCCACGGTGCTCGGCCGGCGCGACGCCGCCGGGCGCGTCGTGTGCGGACCTTCGGGCGCGCCGCCGCCCGCGCAAAAGGTGCAGGTGCCCGCGTTCATGGCCGGCGATCAGATCACTCTGTTTGGTCCCCCGGACACCGCGCGCATGTCGATCCACGCGATGAACGCCCTGCACCGCATCCGCCCCGATGAGCCAGCGCTGGTCGCGCAGCTGGTCGCGGAGTCGGGCCAGGTGCCGCGCTGGGGGGCCGACGATGAGGACAGCAAGACCCCGGTGATGCAGAGCTTCCTGCGCGCCTGCGCGAACCTCATCGGCTGCTTCGAGCGCACGCTCACCGCGGACGATCCGGCGCGCGGCCGGCAGTACCAGCTTGCCGCCGAGGGCCTCGCCAAGCCGATCAAGCGCATCCCCGGCCTGGCGATCCCCGATGGCAGCCACCTGCTGGATGGCAGCCCGCTGCCGCTGCACCTTTACGATCTGGTCATGCACGTGTGGCACAACCGCGCCCGCCCCGAGGCGCTCGTCATCTACGTGCCCAAGCTGGAAAATGAAGAGGAGGCCGCCTACCTCCGCGCGCTCCTTGCCGCCATCGATGCCGCCATCGCGGCTCGCGACCCGGCGTACGTGGGCGGCGGCGTGCGCGTCCTTGTCGTGTTCGAGAACCCGCGCGCGATCTTCCGCATCCGCGAGATCGCTCACGCGCTCGGCCCCCACTTCCTCGGCGGGAGCCTGGGCTGGCACGATTTCCTGGCATCGACCGCGCGCCTGTTCCGCCACGATCCGCGCTACCGCATTCCGGTCAAGGCCGATCCCAACATCGTCATCAACAACATCCGCGAGTCGCACCACATCCTGGTGCGCGAGCTCGCTCCCATCGGCGCCCTGAAGATCGGCGGCATGTACGGGGTCCTCTTCGATGATGCCGAGCCGGCCTCGTTCGCGGTGAGCATGGTCGGCTTCATCAAGGACGTGACGACCCAGCTGCGCCGCGGGCTCGATGGGTTCTGGGTCGCTCATCCGGACTTTGTGCGCATCGCGATCGCGCTCGTTCACGCTTTTCGCCGCGCCCAGCGCGACCCCGGCGATCCGGTGTTCAACGATCTGGTCCAGGCGCTGGTCCCCGATCCGGTCGAGCAGGAAGCGCTGCTGCGGTTCCTCGCGGCCGGGGACGCGCCGGGCCTGCAGCCGCACGATCCGCGCTACCTCCGCGGGGTGCTGGCGGCGGATCTTGACACCTCGCCGGTCATCGCCAACCACGATCCGGAAGAGGTGCGCTACAACGTCTTTCAGGCGCTGCAGTACCTGGCCGACTGGCTGTGCGGGAACGGCTGTGTGGCGCTGCCGGCAACCCTGCGCAGCGCGCGCGGTGAGCCGATCTTCGTGCGCATCATGGACGACCTGGCGACCACCGAGCGCAGCCGCTGGGAGCTGTGGGCCGAGGTGCAGCACGGCCGCGTCAGCGTCGCCGCCTTCGACGCCATCCTCGCCGAGGAGCTTGCGTTCCTGCGCGCCTCCAAGGATACCCAGGCGCGCCGCATCCAGGTGCGCTGGCAGGGGCCGGCCGCCCGCTTTTACCCGATCGCCGGGCGCCTGCTGCGCCAGCTCGTGGTCAGCCCGGAGCCGCCGGAGTTTGTCACCGAGCTCGCGCTGCCCTTCACCTTCCCCTGCGTGCGCGACGCCGACGATCCGTGGGCGGCGGCGCAGCGGCTGTGCCCGGGCAAGTTCGCCACCGGCGCCTAGTCGATCCGCTCGGCGTGGCCGCTCGGCGTGGCCGCTCGGCGTGGCCGCTCGGCGTGGCCGCTCGGCGGCGGCGCCGCTCAACCTGGAGGAGTCAGCGGCTCCGGCGGCGCGTAGGTCCTGTAGGTGCCGACCGGCACGAAGCCCATGCGGCGGTAGAGCGGATAGCCGCTCGCGCTGGCGTTGAGCGTGATTGCCGTGCAGCCGCGCCGCGCCGCCTCGGCGATGGCCGCCCAGGTCAGCGCCATCCCGAAGCCGCGGCGGCGGTGCGCCGGCTGCGTCTCCACGCCCAGGACCTCGCCCACCGCGCCAAAGCAGGTAAAGCGTGCCACCGCCACCGGCTCGTCGGCCACCGCGCCGACAAGCAGGCCGACCTGCGGATCGAGCGCCGCGGCCAGGGTCGGGACCCACAGATTCTGGCTGAGCTCCAGGTACTGCGCGAACTGCGCCGCGGTAGTCACCAGGCTGATGGTCAGGCCGGGCGGCGCAGCGGCGGGGAGCGGCAGCGGGATGGGGGACAGCACCAGGGCGGGCTCCTCCTCATCAAGGCGCCAGCGGCGGGCGCGCAGGGCCTCTTCCAGCTGCGGCGTGGTGTCTGCTTCAACGAGGATCGAGTACTCGGCACCGGCAAAGAAGGAATCGGCCAGCTCGAGGACGCGCTCTACTGGCTCGGGGCCGAGCACGGCCGCGGTGTTGCACTGCGGGCCCGGACCGCTCACCGCGGTCAGGATCAGATCGCCGTGGACCGCGTGACGATCGGGCGCGAGGCGATGCCGCGACAGGGGGGAGGGGAGCCGCAGCGGCGTCTGGACCACTGCACGGAGCTGCGCGAAGCTGTTCATGAAAATTTGGTTCCTTCAGCAGCGGCCAAGCGGTGAGAACGCGAGCGGCTCCGCTCCCGCGAGCAGCGTCCCGCGCACCATGAGGAAGTCGGTCAGCGGAGTCGGCGCCGGCGTAAGCTGCGGCGCCGCGAGCTCCTCGGGTGAGAAGCAGACGGCGACGCTGGCGACCGGTTCGCCGAGGGCGGCGGTGAGCTCGGCCAGCGGCGGCATCCGCGGCGCGATGACGTCATAGAGCCACAGGGTGCGGTCCTCCACTTCATAGATGACCACGCAGTCGAGCGCCGCGATGAGCGCGATCGCCGGCCGCGGCGGCGACCACAGCGCCAGATCGATGAGCGCCAGCTCGCCCGGCTCACGCGTGCCGCAGCGGCTGGACACCGGAGCGCGCGCGGCCAGGCGCGACCGCAACAGCCGCACATCCTCGGCGCAGTCGAGCGACAGGTGGCGCAGCGCGGACCCGCCGGCGCCACCTGCCGCCGAGCTGCCTGCGGGGACTCGCACGGGTCCTTGAAAGACCGACTCGGAACACTGCACAAAGCCGAAGCGTGTATAGATCGCAGGGTCGTTGGCCCACAGCAGCGCCGCTTCATAGCGCGGCTCGACCCAGGCCAGCGCGCGCTCCATGACCTGCCGCAGGTGACCGCGTCCGCGGTGGCCGGCAAGCGTGCACACTGCATGAATCCCGGCGAGGATACGCTCGCGACCCGCGATCACCACCGGGAGCTCGATCACCCCCACGTGCGCCACCGGCTGGTCGGCCACAGTGTGCACAAAGGGCGTCGATAGCTGGAACCAGTCGGCCCCCCAGGCGCCGGCCTGCTCGATGCAGCCCGGCAGCCGCTGCCAGACGCTGCCAAGGAGGTTGACGGTGGCGCGGCGCAGCGCGGGGTCATCCGGGTAGGGCATCTTCCCATCCTATCCGTAAATGCTAGTGACCAGCGACCAGGAGGCGCTGACGGGTGAAGAAGGCGCGCAGGTGCTCGCGGTAGCGGGCGACCCGCTGCGGCTGCGCGGCGGCGACATCCTGCAGCTCGTCGGGATCGGCCTGCAGGTCGAAGAGCTGGGCGCGTCCCGACTCGGGCTCATCGATGAACTTCCACCGGCCTTGGCGCAGTCCGACCTGGTACACTGCGTGGTCGGTCAGAAATCGCGGGACCTCGTCCGCGGCGGCCGGTCGCAGCAGCGAGCGGCCCTGATACTTCGGCGGGATGGGCAGGCCGGTGAGGTGCAGAAGGGTCGGCGCGATGTCCAGGACGCTGCCCGGCTGCGCGACGCGCCGCGGCAGGGCAAACCCCGGCTGATCGGTGAGGCCGGGCAGCACGATGAGGAGCGGCACGCGGAGGTTTTCATCATACAGATACAGGGTGTGGCCGAAGTTCCCCTCGTGCTGGCGGAACGCTTCGCCGTGATCCCCGGAGAAGACGAGCGCCGTGCGCGCAAGCCGGCCGCGCGCCCGCAGCCCTTCGATCAACGCACCGAGCGCCGCGTCGCCCAGGTACAGATCGTTGCGGTAGCAGTCGAGCTCCGTCTGCTCGCCGAACGGGCGCGGGCGGGTCGCCGGGCCCGGCGAGCGGTAGGGGTGGTGCCCGGCGATCGGCAGGTACATGACGAAGGCCCGCTCGCTCGGGCGCAGACCGTCGAAGTACCCCAGGACCTGCTTCACCGTGGACGCTTCATCGACGCCGAAGCTGGTCGCGTAGGTCCCGCCGATGGCGCCGGCGTCCTTTTTTACCGCGAAGCCGCGGTCGCGGATCACGCCGTCCATGCCCAGATAGACAAACCAGCCGGAGTGGAACATCGCGGTCTTGTAGCCGGCGGCGGCGAAGCGCTGCGCGATGGCGGGGCAGGGGAGGCGGTCCTGGGTGTAGCGGGCCGCCGTGGTGTGAGCGGCGGGGCTCTGGGAGCACAAGAGGGAGAACAGGCCCTTGATGCTCTCCGGGTAGGCGGCGTAGATCGACTCGAAGGCGATGCTGCCGGCGGCCAGCGCGGTCAGGTTCGGGGTTGGATCTTCGGCGGCACCGAAGGGTCGCAGGTAGCGCGCCGCGGTCGACTCCATCACCACCCACAGCACGTCGCGGCCGGCCGCGGCCCGTACGTCCCCAAGGGCCTCGAGGAGGCCGT
>DAOMZC010000573.1:0-4752 GCA_035437965.1 Pseudomonadota bacterium | reverse complement strand
CGAGCCGCTGCTCGACGTGCTGGCCACCACTGCGCAGCTGACGCCGCTGCGGCAGGCGGTGGAGAAGGCGCTGGCGCCGCTCGGCGCGCCGCTGGTAAGCCCGATCCTGGCGCGGCTGCCCACGGCGGTCGGCGGCTACCGGCGGGAGCTGTGGTTCCTGCTCGCCAACGCCGGGGTGCGCGAGCCGCGAATCTTCGTCCAGCTGCTTAACGCGCTGGCCGAGTCGCCCGAAGACGGGGCGATGTACCTGGCGGAGTATGGCGACAAGGCGGCGCTCCCCGAGCTGTCGCGGGCGCTCGACGCCCACCGGCTCGACCCCGAGGGCGACACACCGGGCGATCACACTGTATTCGAGCTGCGCGAGGCGATCCACGAGCTCGGCGGTGAGCTGACCCCGGCGCAGCAGGCCAAGTACGAGCGCGCCCTGTGGGCCCGCCGCATCGAGGTATCGGCGCGGACCCGGCTGCAGCGGCAGACCGCGATGCGGCGGGATGCGCCCTGCTCGTGCGGCAGCGGCCGTCCCTACAAGAGCTGCTGCCTCCAATAACCGCCCATCATCGGCCGCCGCCGGAGCTCACGGCGTCACTTCCTCTATCAGGACCGTGACTTCGCCCGCGGTCCGGGCGATGGCGTACGCCGCTACATGCTGAGCGGTCGGCTGACAGCGCCCGAGTTGCCAGCGGTCGGGCTGATCGGCGACGCCGGGGCCCAGGGCGAAGCCGGTCGGCGGCCCGGCCCGGGTCTGGGGATCATCGTCGGCCAGGATGGTGATCTCGGCCAGCGGCAGGCCGATGCCGATGCCGCGCGCCTTCAGGTAGGCTTCCTTCAAGGTCCAGTGCAGAAGGAAGCGCCGGGCCTGCGCCGCCGCGGGGAGGGCCCACAGCGCCTGCTGCTCGGCAGCGGACAGGCAGCGCCGGGACAAAAGGGCGATATCGCTGCGGCGGCCGAGGTACTCGCCGTCCACGCCGACCTCGCGCTCGCGCGCGATCAGGCACAGGACGAGCCCTTCGGTGTGCGAGACATTGAACGACAGCGGCGGCGCGCCGGTCGGCCCGGCGACGCTCGGCTTGCCGCGCGGGCTGAGCGCGAAGCTCCAGGCGCGCGGGTCAACGGCGGCGTAGCGGGACAGGGCGGTGCGGGCGAGGGCGCGGGCGCAGGTGGACTCGATGCGGTTGCGCATGAAGACGTAGCGGTCGCAGCGCTTCTGCTCTTCCGGGTTGAGCAGGCCGTAGAGCAGCGGCGGCGGCTCGGCCAGTCCGTCGAGGCGCATGAAATAAAGGTGCGCCTCGTGGTCGGGCAGCGGGCGCCGGGGCAGCGAGGGCCAGTCGGCGGTAAGCGAGCTTGGCCGGCCAGCCGCTTCAGGGGGCGCCGCAGGGCCGGGTCGCTGCTCGGACTTCTCCATGCGCGATGAATGTACTCAAGGGAGCCGCGCCAGAAACGGCTTATCTTTTTTCGCTGGCGGCGTCGCCCGAGGCATCGCCTGAGGTGTCGCCCGAGGCATGACTTGGAGGCCCGCTCAACGTCAGCCGAAGCGCGGTGGGCCAGCCGGCCGACTCGAGGCCATATAGCTCGGCGACATCAGACTGCACGCAGCCGATGAGAGCAGCGAGCACGGCCTCGCCAGCGCCCCGCGGCCGGCGCGCGACAACGTAGGTCGCGCCGACGCGCTGCAGGACCAGCCTGCCCGCGCCGGCCTCGGGCAGATAGCGGCCGATGCAGGAGCGGACGGCGCGCTGGGTAGCGGCCTTGGGACACGGGCCGGAGTCCGAGCAGCGGACGACAACCGCGCTGCGCCGGAAGTCATCCTTGGGCGGCAGCGCCAACGGCTTATGATCCCGTTGGAGGCCTTGAAGCGGACTTCCAGTCTTGGGAGAAAGAGGCACCGACCGCGCGGCTACATTTGGGAAGGAATCGTTTTTGTCTGGGGCATGCGCGGGCCCCTGCCGCTGATCTGGCGGCGCCGACTCCCCATCGGACCTGGACGAAGCGGGCGAGCTGGAAATGTCCTCGGGCCCCGGCACGGACAGACGCGGCAGCACCAGCTCGCGCCGGTACTGGCGCTCGCCGAGCCAGGCAACGATCGCCACGCACGCCACCGTGCACAAAAACCACAGGAGCCACCGGTGGCCGGAGCTTAGCTTCAGCTCCGCAGTGACTGGCTTTTTGTCGCCGCGCAGAGCCTCGGTGACGAGTGCAGGGTGGCTCATGGCGCGCAGGGTCACCGTTGAAGCCGGCTTGGACCGGGAGCTGGCGGCCAGCGGCGGCACAACGAGCGGGGACGGAGCCCGGCCCGGCCCGGCCATGCCCAGCTGTCCCGCCAGCTTCTGAATATCAACCTGGGCCTGACCCTGGGGTCGTAACGACAGCGGCGGCACCGGCGGCTCGAGGTGAGCGATCACGCGGCTCAGGGTCTCGCCGTACCCGAGCTTGACCGCCTTGATGCGGTAGCCGAGGATCTCGTTAAGGTGGCCGACTCGGTAGTCGGTGTACAGGCGGATGAAGCCCTCTTCGCTGCCGATGCAGGCAAGGACGACGCTGCCGCTGCGGACCTCCTCGATGGTCAGCTCGCTGTCGGCGGTGTACTTGCGCAGGTGGTTTAGCAGGGCATACACCTTGTGCACATCCATGTCGCTGATCGTCGCCAAAAGGACGACCGTGTAGCGGGTGCGCCGCTCGTCGCTCAGGCTGCTGCTCGAAAGTCCGCTACTGAGCTCGACCTGGGCGGTCTCCTGGGGGTATTCCTGCCGCAGGGTGTGGGTAAGCTGCGCCTCCGGTACATGGGACAAGAGCAGGTTGAGCTGGGCCTCGCGATCCATTCCGATTGCGGTCCGGCTGTAGACCTCGGGATAGAAATCGACGAAGAACGCCTCGAGCTGGCTGGGCAGACCGAGGGCGCGGTTGAGCACCTTGCGGAGGGCGCGGCGGCTGAGGGGGCGGGGGGCGGCGTGGCGGCTGGGGACCGCGGGCAGAGAGGCCTCGCGGGGGAGCGGGGTCAGGGACTCGTGGGTCGTCGACATGGCGAACCTCTCTTGTCGGGTTCGCAGATAGAGCAAGGACGGCGCCAGGGAAGCTGCCAGGGGGGAGCGGGACTTGACTTACTGACGGCGGAGGAGGAGGAATTCGGTGCGAGGAGGTGGGAGGGGTTTGTAAAGTGGAGTTGCGATTCGTGGGGGGGGACTCCTCTGGGAGGACTTCTTGGCGGGGAGGACTTCTTGGCGGGGAGGACTTCTTTGGTGGGGGCTTCTTTCGGGCTGCGCCGTCGTGGGGCCCCCCTTCCCTGCGATCCTTTTTTGACGGCTGGCGCGGACAAGAAAAGAACTCTGGTCGGCCCCACTCCTTTTTTGACGGCTGGCGCGGACAAGAAAGGAACTCTGGTCGGCACCGCTCCTGGTTTGGAGGGAGCTTATGGGGGATTAGGGGACTACGCAGGCTCCGCTGGGGGTGGCGCTGGCGAAGCAGCGGAAGCCGAGGTTTCTGTACCACGAGTTTGTATAGGTTCCATTGATGCTGGAGCTGTCTTTGGCGTTGGCAAAGCGCACCGTCGAGCGCAGGACCTTGCCATCGGTGTCGAAGCCGGAGCCGCCGCGCACCACACGGCCAGGACTGCCGCAGGTCTGGTCGGGTCCTGAAGTTGGATAGGGGCACGGCTCGCTGGTGGTCCACTCGTGTACGTTGCCGGCAAGATCGTAGAAGCCTGGTTGGGCGGTTCCCACCTCGACTCCTTTGTATGTACGAACCTTGGTTCCGACGGCGCAGGTGCTGTTGGCGCTAAAGCATGCTCTGGTGGGATCGAAGGTCGCGATGCCGGCGCCGGCCCAGGGGTATTTCGCGCCGGTGCTGCTCGTTACGCCGTTGGCGGCGAATTCCCACTCGGACTCGGTAGGTAGGCGGCGCTGGATCCAGCTGCAGAAGGTCTGGGCCTGGGGGAACTCGACGCAGTTGACGGGGTGGTTCTCGCGCCCGGAGACTCCGTAATTGCAGCCGGCATCCTTGCCGGTGCCGGCCGGAGGAGTACAGATGCCGGCATCCACGCACTTTGTGTAATTGGCCACGGTTACTTCGGTCTCGGCGACGCAGATGTCGCCGACCGAGCGCTGGAAGGGGGGAGAGTCATTGGATCCGGTGAGATCCATCAAGTTGGACCCTACGGTGAAGGTCATCCGGCCAAGGACTACATACTCCTTAAGGAGGAGCGGCGGCGGCGGGGAAGTCAGGTCGCTCACCGCGGTCATGTCGATACTTGCGCTGCTGCCATCGCTGCCGCTGCCGGAGCTGCAGGTGCCGGCGGCGCCGGCGGTGGCGCGGGTGGTGTCGCAGAAGTAGTTGGGGGGGCAGCCGGCGTTGTCGTTGCACGGCTTGCTGCTGTAGTTGGGACTGTAGCAGCCGACAAGTGAGGCCAGAGCGAAGGCATGACAGACTGTCCAGCGCATCAGAACCTCCCAGAGACAAGGGCGGGGGTAAGGGCGGGACGGATGGATACAGCGGTGGGGGCCTTGTCCTTCTTGCGATGGGTGGCCCAGGCCGCGGTCCAGCCGATTCCGCCGACGAGGGCGAGGCCGCCGATCACATCCAGAGCGACGCCGGCGTAGCTGAACGACCGGCCGCGGCCATCGAGCTCGACGTCGAAGGGGCCGGCGCCGGTAGTGACCTGGCCGGCGGTGGCGAGGGCGCCGCCGCCCAGGCCCAGGCCGATGATGAGCAGGCCGGCGCCGACGCCGATAAGGGCGAGGCCGCCGGCGGGTGGGCGCGAGG
>DAOMZC010000572.1:0-4757 GCA_035437965.1 Pseudomonadota bacterium | reverse complement strand
GGACGCGACGAGCGAGCTAGGCCAAGCCGAGGCCCCGACCGCCTGAACCCGAGACAAAATCGCTCCCCTCAGCCCACTTTCACACGTCACGTCGCTCCCTCGTCCCCCCACAACAGAGCGGCTCGGCCCTCGGCGAGGCACTATCACGCTTCCATCGGCAAGCAGGCGCGTGAGCTGAGTACGGCGCCCTGCGGTTCCAGGGCTGTCCCGCCGCGCCATCGCCCGGCTGGAAGCGGCGCGCCGGCCCTTCAGACGGAGGGAACCGTTCCCTGTGAACGCTGCCGGTCCGTCGCCCACAGACGCTCTCATTTTCCCGGCCGACGACCGAGGCGCGGAAAATCGCAGCCCACGCTGGCCCGCGCCGCGCCCGGCGCGCCCGCGCCGCCGGCGAAAAACGTCCAGATACCCGACGCCAGATGCCGGGAGCTCGCGAGAATCTTGCGTTCCCGCTACCGGGCGCAGCGGCTGCGCGGCGAGTGCTGTATGCTTGTCGTATGGTGCAGACTCGCTACCTCCAGCTTGCTTTGATGGTGTTGTTGGGGATGGTCGGTGTCGCAACGGCTCAGGCCCAGACGCCGGTGGGAGAGGCGCCGCCGCCGGCCGCGGTTGAACCAGGCGGCGGAAGCGGTGACCCGGGCGCTCCGGGCTATCCGGGCAGTCCGAGCGGTCCCGTCGGTCCGGACGGCAGCGTCAGCGCCGCTCCCGGCGCGGATCCCGGCCCAAGCTCGGGCCTCGCTCCCACCGCCCCCCCGAACCCCGGGCCCGGCTTCGGGGTGACCGGCCAGTCGCTGCTGACCCCGTCGGTGCCGCCGCTGTCGCCGCCGCTGCATCCGCTGGCGCTGCGGCGCTTTCGCACCGGCCGGGCGCTGTATGGGGTCGGCACCGCGCTGGGCCTCGTCGGCAGCGGCCTGACGCTCGCCAGCATCGTCGTCACCGCGGTGTACGGCCTCGACTCGAGCTCTGGACAGAGCACCGCGATCATCGGCCCGAGCCTGGCCTACGCCGGCTCGGGAGCGACCGGGGCCGGGTTCTTCTTCAGCGCCACCGGCCTCGGCCTGCAGCACAGCGCGCTCGACCTGATCGGCCGCGACCCCGGCCGCGGCATGTACGCCGCCGGCACCGTGTTCGGTATACTGGGCCTTGTCGGCATCGGCACCAGCTACTTCTTCGGGCTGACCCACGTGGTCGATCACTCGACCGAGATCGCGTTCGCCACCTCGATCGCCGCCAGCGCCTTCCTGACCGTCGGCGGGCTCCTCTACTTCAGCGACGTCAACCGCCTGGCCGCGGTGTACCGCCGGCTGACCACCTTCTGAGCCGCGCGCTCGCTCTTGCGTCCTCCGGTTGCCGCCGGCGGCGCTGGCCCACCCCGTACCCAACTTCCGATCCGATGAGGGCACTTAATGACCACAAGAAGATCCGACGGCTCCCCCAAGACGACCGGCATGGACAGCGTTCGCGCCATGATGCGCGGGCTCGGCGAGATCATGGACCGCCTGGGCCAGCTGGCGGACAAGGGGGCGGCGGACTTCTCGGGGACCGGCAACCTCGGGGACGCGGCCGGGGGCGACAAGGGGTGGAAGGGGGTGTACGGCTTCTCGGTCAAGGTCGGCCGCGGCGGCGACGGGGTGCGCGTCGAGCCGTTCGGCAACCTGCGCCGCGATCGCCAGACCGGCGAGGCCGCGGTTCACGAGGTGCGCGAGCCGGTCACCGATGTCTTCGAGGAGCCGGGCGGCATCCTCATCGTCGCCGAGATGCCCGGGGTGAGCGCCGCCGAGGTCAAGCTGGAGCTTGCCGGCGACGTACTGACCCTGAAGGCCGCCGCCGGGGATAAGCGCTACAGCAAGGAGCTCCTGCTTCCCCGCCCGTTCAAGACCGAGCAGGCGACGCTCAAGTGCAATAATGGGGTGGTCGAGATCTGGCTCCGCGACCAGGTGACTCCTTAGGACTCCCCAGGCGCCGGATCGCGAGGAGGACTCCGTGTCAGAACCAGGTGAGCGCAGCCTCCAGCTGCGGGTCAGTGAGGCGCCGACCCAGGATGTCGGCCGCGCCCTTCTGCGCATCGATCCGGCGCAGCTCGCCGAGCTCGGGCTGCAGGTCGGCGACACCGCCGAGCTTATCGGCAAGCGTCGGGCGATCGGCAAGGTGATGCCGATGCACCGCGAGCTGCGCGGCCAGGGCCGCATCCAGATGGACGGCATCACCCGCCAGAACGCCGGCGTGGGGCTCGACGAGCTGGTCCAGCTGCGACCGCTTCCGACCCAGCCCGCCGAGCGCCTGGATCTGGTGCCGACCACGGTGGCTCCTACAGAGCGCGACCTCGACTACATCGGCCGCCTGCTCGATGGCCTGCCGGTGCTCGAGCAGAACCTCATCCGGGTCACCCTGTTCGGCAGCCGCGCCACCGATTTTCGCGTCGCGGCGACGGTCCCCAAGGGGGCGGTGCAGATTACGCCGCTCACCAAGCTGCGGATAAGCGCCGCGCCCAAGGCCGAGCAGAGCCGCGCTCCCTCCTACGAAGACATCGGGGGCCTGGGCCGCCAGCTGCAGCGCATTCGCGAGATGATCGAGCTGCCGCTGCGCTACCCGCAGGTCTTCGCGCGCCTGGGAATCGATCCGCCCAAGGGAGTCCTTCTGCACGGCCCGCCGGGCTGCGGCAAGACCCTCATCGCCCGCACCATCGCCCGCGAGGTCGACGCCAACTTCTACGCCATCAACGGCCCCGAGATCATCCACAAGTTCTACGGTGAGAGCGAGGCCCACCTGCGCAAGATCTTCGACGAGGCCACGCGCAAGGGCCCGAGCATCATCTTCCTCGATGAGATCGACGCCATCGCGCCCTCGCGCGAGCGGGTGGTAGGCGATGTCGAGAAGCGCGTGGTGGCGCAGCTGTTGGCGCTGATGGACGGTCTCAACCAGCGCACCCACGTCATCGTCATCGCCGCCACCAACCTGCCGGGGGCGCTGGATCCGGCGCTGCGCCGGCCGGGCCGTTTCGATCGCGAGATCAGCATTCCCATTCCCGATCGCCGCGGTCGCCAGCAGATCCTGGAGATCCACAGCCGCGGCATGCCGCTGCACGACAGCGTCGACCTCGGGCGCCTGGCCGAGGTGACGCATGGCTTTGTCGGCGCCGATCTGTCGGCGCTGTGCCGCGAGGCGGCGATGCTCTGCCTGCGCCGGATCATCGACGACATCGACTTCGCCCGCGCCGCCATCCCCTACGACCAGCTGGCCCGCCTGGAGGTCACCATGGCCGACTTCCAGGGCGCCCTGCGCGAGGTCGAGCCGTCGGCGCTGCGCGAGGTCTTCACCGAGGTCCCGAGCGTCACCTGGAGCGACGTCGGCGGCCAGGACGCGGTCAAGCGGTCGCTCATCGAGGCGGTGGTGTGGCCGCTCAAGTATCCGCAGCACTTCTCGGCCGCCGGTCTGCGCCCGGCCAAGGGGGTCCTGCTCGCCGGGCCGCCCGGGTGCGGCAAGACGCTGCTGGCCAAGGCCGCGGCGACCGAGTGCGGGGTCAACTTCATCTCGATCAAGGGTCCGGCGCTGCTGTCGAAGTTCGTCGGCGACTCCGAGCGGGCGGTGCGCGATCTGTTCCGCACCGCGCGCCAGGCGGCGCCGTGCATCGTGTTCCTCGATGAGATGGACGCGCTGTTGCCAGTGCGCAGCGCCGGCGGCTTCGACTCGCGGGTCTCCGACCGCGTCATCGGCCAGTTCCTGACCGAGCTCGATGGAATCGAGGAGCTCAGCGGGGTGCTCGTGCTGGGGGCGACCAACCGCGCCGACCTGATCGACCCGGCGATCCTGCGTCCCGGACGCTTTGACAGCATCATCGCGATTCCCTACCCCGATGCGCAGGCGCGGCGGGAGATCCTGCAGATCCACTTGCGCAACCTTCCCCGGAAACCGGACTGCGAGGTTGAGCCGCTGGTGGCGCTGACCGCGGGACACAGCGGCGCCGAGCTGGCCGCGATCTGTCAGGTGGCGGCGCGCGCGGCGCTGCGCCGGGCGATCGAGCGCGCCGGGCCCGCTGCCGAGGAGCCGCAGCTCGATGCGGCGGCGCTGCAGATCTCTTCCGAAGATCTGCTCGCAGCGGCCCGGCAGGTTATCGCCACCCCGATCGGAAGTCCGGCGCCGGCCGCTTAGCGAGCCCCGTAAGGACTATTCATTCCGGCCACTTGGCGACCCCCCGAGGCTCCCCTAACCAGCGGCGCCCGGGCCGTGCGACAATAGGAGTCCTATGCCGCATGAGCTGCTTGCGCCGACCCTGCTCCACCTGAGCTGGGTCCGCATCCGGGTATCCCCTGAAAACAGAGCGGAGCCTGCGCCGTGCCGCGCCCCGACAGTCAAACAACAACCATTCGGCGGACTCCAGATGAGTACTCAGGTCGTGAAGAAGATCGTCACCAGCAAGGCCGGGCAGGTGGTGCTTGGCGGTATCGCCGCGGGCGCGGTGGGAACCGTAGGGGTGGTGGTGGCCAACAAGTGGGTGCGGACCAAGCTGGCCGACCGCGAGCGCCGCAAGATCGAGGCGGCGGCCGAGAAAGAGCGCCAGAGGCTCGCCGCGCTGGCCGAAAAAGAGCGCCAGAGGCTCGCCGCGCTCGCCGAAAAAGAGCGTCAGAGACTCGCCGCGCTGGCAGAGAAGGAGCGCCTTCGCGCGGCAGCGCAGGCCGAGAAAGAGCGCCTGCAGGCCATCGCCCAAGCCGCCGAAGCGGCGCGCAAGGCGGAGCGGCGGACGGCGATGGAGTCCCGCGTTG
>DAOMZC010000571.1:0-4774 GCA_035437965.1 Pseudomonadota bacterium | reverse complement strand
GCGCCACGACGGGTCGCTCGACAGGGTGCGGGCGCCCCAGATGCGGATGCCGCCGCCCTGCATGAGCCGGATGCAGTTGATGCCGCGCGGGTTCAGGATGTCCTGCTCGCCACGCGAGACCTGGTAACGCAGGCCCAGGGCGCCGCGGACGATCTCGTTGGCGGGGGCCTTGTGGACGCCGCGCTCGTTGTCGGTGCGGGCGTACACGCCGGCGACGTGACCCGAGGGCGGGATGAACACGTTGCCGCGCTCCGGATCATAGACCTGGATCCACGGAAAATAGAACGCGCCGTACTTGGAGTCGCGCGGGCGGACCAGGCGATCGACGCCGCCCTGGACGGTCTCGCTGCTGTCGAGGATCGCGAAGCGGTCCTTGCGCACTTCGCAGTGGGTGAGGAGAGCATCCTGCACCGCCGCCGAGATCTGGCCGGGGGCCGAGACGAGGGAAATCTCGTCGATCTCCTCGAAGCACTTGAGACCGGTGCGGGCGCCCGGGCCCATGTCCTTGCCGATGTAGCGGGCGTCGTTGTCGACCTTGGGCGGGCCCGAGGGGGTCGCCCCAGCGGTCGCGGTCTGGGTCGCGGCGGCCTTGTCGGCGGCGGCGGCCTTGTCGGCGGGCGACAGATCGAGGTTGGCCGGCGCGCCGACGTTCACGATGTAGCAGCGCGAGCCGCCGTTATTGAAAAAGCCGTAGATCGCATGGGCAAGGAACGTCGACTGGGTGAAGTCGCCGAACGTCTTCACAAACTGAGTCCAGTTGGTAACCAGCACTGCCTGATTCACCGGGCCCATCATCGACTCACCGATGAAGCCGACGGTGTTGGTGCCTACTGCCTCAATCGGTTTGGAACCGCGGTCAACTTCCTCTACGTATACGCCCGGCGAAAGGTAACTAGTGGCCATGCTGCCTCTCCTTGCTGATGTGGTAGCGTGTGATGATCCCCAGGGTTACCTTCCGCGCTGCGTTCCAAGTGATCTCGCTGAAGGTTATCGGAACGCCCTGGCGATAGTTGCTTGCCATCCAGCCCCCCACTTCACTGGCGGAGCCGGTTGAGCTTGTCCAAATCGAAAAAGCGGACTTCCCGCTCGCGAACGCGCGTGATCGGCCGAGCTGTCGTCGGGTACAGCGGGATGGTGGTCCAGCACTGCACGGCCGGCTTCAGCGGCTGGTTCAGGCTCGACCAGAAGCGCGACAAGACCGTCTCATCGAGCTTCTGGGAGAGCAGCAAGGGCAGATAGTCATCCGGTTCGAACGACTCGCCCTTGAGCTGAGCGCCCCGGATGGTGGGGTGCTCCATAATCGTCTTGATCGTCGCCCCGAGGAGCAGCTGCTCTTCCTCGGGAGTCTGCGCCCAGCACGAGATCAGATAGTCGAGGCGCAGCCACATCGGCAGATCGCGGGCGACCTCGCGGACCTGACCATCGGGGCCGACATCCTCATCGATATACTGCCCGGTGCGGTTGTTGGAGACTCCTTCTTCATCGAGAGTGAGGTTATACAGGTACAGGGAGACCGCCGGCATCTTGCCTTCGATGTTCTCCTGCTTGGGCGGAGCGACCACAAGGTGTACGCGCTTGTAGCCGATCTGCTTATATTCCTGTTTCAGCAGCTCCCCGATGGACTGGGAAGTCTCTTTGATGATGTGGTACTGGCCGGGATTCATGGCCTATCCACTAACTGCCGCGGCCGCGAAGCCGGGGGCCTGGGCATCATTGCTGATGAGTAGTTGCAGCAAAGGGACAGCCTACGTTAGCGGACGCGCAGACTTTCTGTCAACAGGCCACAAAAACTGCAGAGCGATGCTCGTGAAGTAATCTACACATATCACCCCAGGGAACCCCGGGAAACCTCAGTCTTCGTCGGGACTTAGCGTGCGGCGGGGGGAATTCGGGGCGGCCGGAGGGCACTATGGGGCGGGTCGGGGTTTGATGTGGGTGTATGGGAAATGATGAAGTTAATTCACTTAGACAGGCCGATAGATTGAAAATTAATGCGGTTTGTGGGAAGGGTGGGTAACCCGGTAATTTTGTTCGGGTTTTACGGGTGGGCGGGGTCTGTAGGGCCGAGCGGAGTGGACTCGGGAAGCTGGGGGAGGTTAGAGGGGCACTACAGCTGTATGCAGCGGCGCGGGTCCCCCTTCCCTGCGATCCTTTTTTGCCAGCTGGCGCTGACAAAAAAGGATCTCCGGTCGGCCCGCGCCTATTGGCTCCCGACGGAGTTTCTGGATGTGCCCAAGAGATAATCCTTCTCGGATCAGTGGGCGTGGGCGCGGAGGGCGGCGCTGCGGAGCTCGTGGCCGGTGGGGCCGTCGCCGAGCTGGCGGCGGCGATCTTCGCCGTGACCGGGACCGAGGATGTCGCGCAGGTAGGGAGTGATCGCGAAGGTGTCGGAGTGGTCTTTGGTGTGGCAGCCGAGGCACCGCTCTTCGCTCGGGTGCGGCGTCGGCATCGCGACCTTGCTCGGGGTGCGGGCGTGGAGGCTGCCGGGGCCGTGGCAGACCTCACACTGGACGTTGCGCAGATCGGGGCCGGCGGCGGGGGGCGGGGCCTTGGTCGCGGTGGCGCGCTGCCACTGCGCCGCGGTCCACAGGTTCGAGCCGCCGGGGGCGTCGAAGCCGGTGATGTGGCAGCCGACGCAGTCGTACGACAGGTCCTTGCCGCCATCGACGAGGGTCTTCCAGGCGCCGGCGTGGCGGGTCTTCTGCCAGAACTCGAAGGAGTCGCTGTGGTAGTGGCAGGAGCCGAGGCAGCCGGCGTTGCCGATGTAGCGCGGCTGGCCGACCGGCGGTGGGGGCGGCGGGCCGGCGGTGGCGGCCAGGTTGGACTCGCCGATCTGGCGATCGAGGGCGGTCATCTGGGCGGCGACGCCCTCGTCGCGGGGGAGGGCGCGGCTGATCGGCACGAGCTCGGAGACCACATAGCCGCTGGCGGGGGGGGCGGCCGGCGCGGCGGCGGCAAGCTGGGTGGTGAGGAGCTGGACCTCGCCTTCGGTGGTCTTGACGAAGGCGGGATCGGCGGCGGGGTCGCGGCGCAGGCCGTCGAGGCGCGCCTGCGCGGCCTGCAGCTTGGCGCGCTTTTGCGCCACCAGCTGGTCGCGCTGGCGGGGGCTGGGGTAGACGGCAAAGCGCGGCGGGCCGCTCGGCGGCAGGTGCAGCTCCAGGCGGGTGATGCGCTCGCCCTTCTGGCCGGGGACGACCAGCAGCGCCTCGCCGATCACCTCGGGCGGGTCCACGCCTTCGGCAAGCTCACGGTCGTTGCCGGCGACGATCAGCTGGAGCTCGGGGACCTTGCGCGCCAGCCGCCGCGCCTGCTCGCGGCGCAGCCCGGTGAGGGCGATGAGCACCTGCGCCCCCTGACGGCGCAGCCGCTGGACCCCGGCCTGCGCCGCGGCGAGCGGGTCGCTCACCTGCACCCCCTTGGGCCAGCTGCCCTCGGGGTCGGCCAGGCCCAGCACGCCGAGCTTGAGCCCGGCCGCGGTGCGCACGACCTCGGGGACCACGGACCCGGGCGGCAGGCCGCCGACGTTGGTCGCCAGGCGCCGCCGCTCGGCCAGCTCGCTGCCGTCGGGCTTGCCGCGCAGATCGTCGGGCTGGAGCATGGTCACCGCGGCGAGCGCGCCAAAGGTGTCCTCCAGAAAATCGGCCTTCTTGCGCACCTGCGGCAGCTTGTCGGCGGGGATCGGGTCCTCGTCGTAGCGCAGCCCGCCGGCATCGAGGAGCACGGCGTGGCTCGACTTGACCAGGGCGGCCAGGCGCGCCAGGTCGCCGAGCGGCTCCGAGTTGCAGCCGCACGCCTCCAGGTTGTTGCGCAGGCGGGTCGTTACGAGCAGGGTGAGGACGCGCTCATGGTTGCCGGCCGGGGCACTGGCTGGCGCGCCATCGGTGGTAGCGCGGGGTGCCGGCGGCGCCGGGTCGGCAGGGCGGGCGGGCTCAGCGGGCGGTGGGGAGCGGCGCTGGCTGCAGGCCGCGCCCGCCAGGAGGCCCAGGAGCAGCGCGGCGCGCGGGCTCGGCAAAAGGGCTCGCCGAGCCGGGTGCCGCCCGGCCGCCAAGGTCCGCGAGCGGCCAGAAAACCAAGAGATGAAGGCCATGCGCACAGTATGCGTTGCGCGCCGGCTGGGGGTAAGGTCCGCGGGTCGGGAAAAGTCGAGCTGGTTCACATCCGGAAACCTACTGCGGGCCTTGACTTGATCAGCGCGTCGTCCGTCCTCACGGCCAAGAGGCCGCTCCGGGCGGGCGCCGCGCCGCTCAAGGCTCCTCGCTACGGTTTCGGGATGTGAACGAGCTAGCGGCGGGCGCCGGTGATGGCGGCGCGGGCCAGCTCATCGCAGCGCTCGTTCTCGGGGACGCCGGCGTGGCCCGCCACCTTGACGAAGTGCACGGCGGGAAACTCGCGCAGGAGCCGGCGTAGCGCAGCGACCAGCTCCTGGTTGGCCTTGGCCTTCCAGTTCTGCGACAAAAGACCAATCGCGTACGACGAGTCCGAGTACACGACCACCGGCCGATCGCGCGGCAGCACCTGCAGCCCGCGCAGGATGGCGGTGAGCTCGGCGATGTTGTTGGTCCCGACCCCCAGGTACTCGGAGAGCTCGCGGCGGGCGGGCTCGCCGCTTAGATCGAGGACGACCACGCCCAGGCCCATCGGCCCCGGGTTGCCGGTGCAGGCGCCGTCGGTGTAGACGTGCAGCGCCGTCTGGTGCAGGCCGGCGTGCGGCGGGGCGGCGCGCTTGCCGGCGGCCGGCGGCGGGCGCGGCGGCTTGCCGGCGAACAGCGGCCCC
>DAOMZC010000570.1:0-4781 GCA_035437965.1 Pseudomonadota bacterium | reverse complement strand
AACCGGCCAACATCATGCTCGAGCGGCGCGCCGATGGGAACCTCCACCCGGTGATCATGGACTTCGGGCTGGCGCGTGACACCAACGAGAGCGCGGGCATGACCGAGTCGGGCGCGGTGATGGGGACCGCGGCCTTCATGTCGCCCGAGCAGGCGCGCGGGCAGATCAAGCAGCTCGATCGGCGCACCGATGTCTACAGCCTGGGCGCGACCCTGTTCGACATCCTGACCGGCCGGCCGCCGTTCATCACCGACAGCATGGCAGAGACGCTGCTGAAGGTGATGTTCGACGATCCGCCTTCGCTGCGCGAGTTCGTCCCCGAGGCGCCCGAAGCGCTCGACATCATCGTCAGCAAGTCGCTGAACAAGGAGGCGGCGCAGCGCTACGCCACGGCCCGGGATCTCGCGGACGACCTCGGGCGCTTCCTCGGCAACCGCAACATCGCCGGCAAGCGCCTGAGCCTGTGGTACCGGATTCGCTACCGCGCCGCGCGCAACAAGCCCCTGTTTGCGGTGGGAGCGGCGCTGCTAAGCTGCCTGCTGGCGCTCGTCGGCTACGGCATCCGTACTCGCATCACGGCGCTGCAGAAGGAGCGCCAGGCGCGCCAGCAGGCAGAGATCGCGCAGCGACTGGGACAAGAGATCACCAACCTGGACTGGCTGCTGCGCAGCGCGCGGCAGATGCCCTTGCATGATCTTGGCCGCGAGAAGGCGATCATGCGAAAGCGCATGGCGCAGCTGCAGTCCGAGCTCGCCGAGTATGGCGAAGTAAGCCGCGCCCTCGGGCACTATGCCTTGGGTCGCGGCCACATGGCGCTGCGCGAGTATCCGCAGGCGCTGGAGCAGCTGCAGACCGCGATAAACTTCGGCAACCAGCGCGCCGAGGTCCACTACGCGCTCGGCTTCGTGCTGGGCAAGCACTACGAGCGGGCGATGGGCGAGGCGCGGCTGGCCGGCGGCGGTGAGTGGGCAAGAAAGCAGCTCAAGGAGCTGGCGCCCAAGTATCTGACCCCGGCCATCGCGTCCCTGTCGCAGGCGCGGGCGATGAAGCTCGATGCGCCGGAGTACCTTGAAGGGCTCATCGCGTATTACAAAGGCGAGTACGATGCGGCGCTCCAGCACGCGATGGCGGCGCTGCAGGCGGCGCCGTGGCTGTTCGAGGCCTCGCAGCTCATCGGCGATGTCCACCTGCAGCGCGGGCTCGCGGCGATGGATGCTGCGAAGTTCGCGCCGGCGGAGCAGGAGCTGAACGCCGCGGTCGCCGGCTATAAGGAGGCGACGCGGCTCGGGCAGAGCGATGCCGAGGCCTATGAGGCGCTGACGGAGGCCCTGGCCAAGCTGACCGAGCTGTCGCTGATGAAGCAGAACTGCGACAAGAAGATCTATGCCGAGGTCCTGGCCACCAGCGACAAGATCACCGCCGCCGATCCGCAGAGCGTCGCCGGCCCGCTCAAGACGGCGTTCGCCGCGTGGATCGTCATGGGGGGCGAGGATCCCAAGCTGCGCCCGCCCTACATCAAGACCTGCCTGACCAACGTCGAGCTGGCGCTGAGCAAGCAGCCGGGCAGTCCCTATGCCACGGATCTGCTGGCGAACTGCCTGTCCGAACAGGCCATCCAAGTCTACAGTCAGCACCAGAATCCAGAGCCTTATCACCGGCGGGCGATCAGCGTCCTTGAGCCGGTGCTGGAGAAGCACCCGAACTTCCTCCTCGGGCTGCGCAACCTGGGAGTCCGGTACCAGGAGCTCGCGGCGTGGATTCAGCGCGGCGGCGATCCCAACACGCGGGCCATGCTGGACAAGTCGATCGAGTACTTTGGCAAAGCGCTGGCGCTCGATGCGTCCGATGCTACAGCGGTGGGATATGAGCTGGACAGCTGGAGCAAGCTCATTGCCCTGGCGCGCTCGCGGGAGGAGCTGCAGCAGCTGGTCGCCAAGGCCGACGAGACCGTCGAGCAGTGTCATAAGCTGATCGGTGATCACTTCTCGTGCGAGGGCAATCGCATCATCGCCCACTCCCTGGCGGCAGAGCGGGCGTATCTGGGGGGCGATGATCTGGCGCCCTCGCTCAAGCGGGCGGAGGAGAGCACCGCGGCGCTGCGCAAGCAGAAGGTCGATCTGCTCGATATCGAGCAGGCTGTGGTCCGGGCGCGCCTCATCGCGGTCCAGGCGCGCCTGCGCGGGCAGCAGGACGCCGACGCGGCGCTCGAGGGACTACGCGACTCGCTCAAGCGCTGCCTCATGTTGGGGGCGACGAACTATCTGTGCTTGATGCTGGCGGCGCAGGCCTCGTGGGCGGAGAGCGAGGCGCTCGCCGACAGTCCCAAGGAAGCCGCCGCGGCGCTGCGCGCCGGGGTCGCCAGCGCCAAGCTGGCCATCAAAGATACGGTGAAGAACCCCCAGGTCTGGCAGGTGCTGGCGGAGACCACTTTACGCCTGGCGCAGACCGGCAAGCCGCGTCCCAAGCAGCGCGACGCGTACATCGCCGACGCGCTGGCCGCCCTGGAGACCGCGTTTACGATGAACCCCGATCTGGCGGCGGGGCGGGCGACCCAGGGCGCGCTGCTGCTGCTGCGCGCCGAGTCGCAGCGGGACGAAGATGATCGCAGAAGCGCCGCCACGGCCGCGGTCAAGGCGCTGGAGCGCGCGCTGAGCAGCGACCCGCTGCTCGTCCATCACTACGCGGCGCTGCTCAAGCAGGCCAAGGAGCTCGCCGCCGGCGCTTAGCCAGAGCCCCATCGGCTGGCGCAGCGCCGTCACTCGCTGTCGAGCGTAGCCTGACCGGAGGCGAGCAGGTAGAGGTCCTTCATGTACTTCATCTTGGACGCCGGCAGCGGCCCGCGGTCCAGGGCCTGCAGGAGCTCCGCCAGCTGCTCCGGGGTCTGCGGCGACACGAGGAGCCCGTCGAGCTCCGGCCGCGACAGCGCGAACCTGTACCCATCGGTGATCGTCGGGTGCGGATACTCGGCGCCGAGGTTGAGCCGGCGGAACTCGGGCTCGGGGACGTAGGCCATGGTGCTCTTGAAGTTGTAGGTGAGGCACGAGCGACCCGGACCCAGATGGGGAAACAGCTCCGTTTCGCAGCCGGCGTGCGCGGGGTTGTAGCGGACATAGGCGAGATCCAGAAGGTCCGAGCAGATGGCCATCTTCGCCGTCGCGCGATCGTGAAAGGAGGCGCCGATGGCGGCGCAGCCCCACTTCTTGTCGCCGCGCGCGCGGTCCAGGCTCTTATAGCGCGGTAGAAAGTTTCCGTCTTCGGCGGCGCCGGCGATCAGGATGTCGATGCGCGCAACGCGCGGGACGGCGGCGAGCAGCTCATTGAACTGCAGGTACTGGAACAGCGGCTCGCTCAGGTAGGAGACGCCGGCGATGACGATCTCATCGCGCTGGACGCCGCTCGCGAGCAGCTCGCTGATGCCGAGCATGAGCTGCATGTACAGCGGCCAGTGCAGATCGTTGCTGATGAAGAAGAAGTTGACGCCGGCCGCGAACGCCGCCCGCACGGTCGCCGCCGTCGTCATGCCCAGACAGATCGGACTGACGCTGAGGCCGGAGCTGCCGAGCGGGAGCCGATCGGTGGCCTTGGGCAGACGCACTCTCTTTTGCGGCCGCTGCATCAACAGTCCTCCGCGCGGTCTTTGGTCCGCCGGCCTTGTTCACTGCTCAGCCGCGCGTGGACGGCTTCGACTGCACGCTGGCACATGTAGATCGCCTCGTACTCCAGCTCGAGCGCGCCCAGCAGACGATTGCAGTGCAGGTGGGAGACCGACTGCAGGACTTCGCCGATGGGGCGGCTGCAGGCGCCGCGCTGCTCTGCGGCATGATAGACCGCGGCGATCTCACGCGCCGCCTGCTCGTACACCCTGAACCACGCGGCCACGTCCTTGCGCCGCGAAAACGGAGCTTCGCCGCCCGCGTCGCGGCCCTCCATGGCCAGGAGCAGGCTTTGCGCGGCGCGGCTGTGCTGGCGATACTTTGCATCGAGCTCGCCCTTGGCGGCGGCGCTGAGCGGACGCGCCTGTTCATGCGCCCGGCGCAGCTGCGAAAAGCACTCCCGCCTTGCCGCGAGGTCATATCCGAACGAGCGGTAGAGCGTGTTGAGCGAGCGAAGCGGCAGCAGTACCTGCAGGTCGGTCTCTGGCTCGAGCGTGTCTTTATGAACGGCGGCGAGTATGCGCAGGCACAGCCGACTGTCGCTGGTGAACAGCCGCTCGGCCGCGGCGATGAGCTCGGGGCCGCCGTAGCGATCGACTTCCCGCTCGTACGTGGCGACGACCCACTTGCTGAAGCCGCCGGCCTGCGCCTGCTCATCGAGCCGCTCGCGGAGGTGCTCGAGCAGCGCGAGCGCGGGGCCTTCCCTGGGCAGAAGCCTGAGGCGCAGGTGCGCTTCCGGATCGGCGTAGCGCACAAAGTGAAAGCCGGCGAGTCGCCCTGCTTTTTCGAGCTCACTTATGAGCGGGGCAACAAAGCGCCCGAGCAGATCATCATCGATGAACGAGCGCGTCTCGGGGTGGCTGCCGAGCCCCGGACCGTAATAGAGCTTGAGGAAGAGCCACTGCGCCCCGGGAGAAAAGACCTGCGCCTGCCGGGCCGCCGCGGTCTCAAGGAGGGACGCGCGCAGGCGCGACAGTTCCTTCAGCTCGGGCGCCGGCGCCCGCTGCGCCGCGGGCAGCCGCAGGTGCACGACCGCCTCGCCGACCAGCGGCCCATCGTCGCCGACAATCGGCGAGGTCGCTTCCAGGTGCTCCTCAAAGACGCGCTGCCGGCCGGCCTTCACCATGG
>DAOMZC010000569.1:0-4781 GCA_035437965.1 Pseudomonadota bacterium | reverse complement strand
GCCGCCGATCTGTTGTCCATCAAGGCTTGGCCAGCGGACGCGCCGGCGCCTCGGAGGTGACCATCCGCTGCGGCGTATCGAGGAGCTGGCTGTAATCGCACTTGTCCAGGAGCTCCGGCGCCTCTTCCTCGGTCATCAGCGTAAGCCGATCGCGGGCCAGCCCGACCCAGTGGTGGAAGAACAGGCGCTGCCCCGCCACCACCGGGAACTCGACCCCCGGCGGCGGCGTGCCATCGAGCACCTCCAGGAGGTGCAGTCCCGGCTGCGCCGCGTAACAGAAGTAGCTCGGACCGCGCGTCGCACCGACCACGTTGCCGTTGTCATGAAAGAACACGGTGCGCGCCATCGCCCAGGTATGCGGACGGACGATGCAGATCTGAGCCATTCCGTACACCGGCGGCGCGAGCGGATCGATGGGCGCCAGATCCGGATACAGAAGATCGGAGCGCATGCAGCCGCCGAGCAGCACGGCGGCGGCGAGCCCGGCCCGGATGCGGCGGCCGCGCGGCGACCGTCTTTTCATCATCTTCATACTCATTAGGGAGCCTCTCCTAAAATGCGAGCAGGGTGGCGCCGAGCGCGAAGCTGTACTTCAAGTCCGAGGCGCGGAGGTCCATCTGCAGGGCCAGATAGCCGTCCAGGCTGAGCCAGCGGTTCAGGTGAAACTGCAAGAGCGGCAGCGCCCGCATCCCCAGGCCCTGCACCGAGCCAACGAGCAGGCTGACGCCGAGCTGCTCGCCGTAGGCGTCCGGGTCCGGCACGAGTCCGTGATACACCGCGTTGAGCTCCGCTGCGACTGCTAAGTTGAAGGTGACCTTGCGCGCCAGCGTGGTCCGGTACCCAAGGTCGACCTTGACCCGCCAGGTTGCCGGCAGCTCGCTGTGCTCGACCGAGGCCAACCCGCTGCTGTAGGCGCTGGCGCCGAGCAGGATGGACTGCGACTGCGCGACCGGGAGGCGGACATCGGCACCCAGGCCCAGGCGATATCCGAACGCCAGCCTGTTGCCGGCGTCGAACGTCAGGCCCCAGCCGAGCATACCGCCCCACAGGACGACCTCTGGCTGGCCGCGCTGCCCGAGCCGGTAGGCGAAGGCGCCGGTCCCGATGAGCCACTGCAGGCGACTGGTGAGGCCGAGGTAGGCGTTGAGCTGCGTCATGAAGAGCTGCCGCTGACTTTCGGTGATGCTGACCGAGCCGAAGCTGGCGCTGGCGCTGCTCAGCAGGCTCTGGCTCATCGGCAGCACGCTGGGTACGGTGACAATGCCCAGCCCGACCCGTACCTCGACGGCGCCGTTCTCGACGGTGGTAGCGTCCATGGGCAGCCGCGCGATGTAACTGCCCTTGGTGCGCAGGCCGCGGCCGACCGTGGTGACCGGGTGCAGGTCGCGCTCGCGGATGACCACCGCGCTGCCCACCGCCACGTCAAACTCATCGGCGCTGTAGAGCGTGCGCAGCGGCCGCCGCGCCAGGTAGTGTCCGGGTGGCAGCGCCAGCGTCATCGCGCGCTTGCCGGGCTGGGTCTCGGCGAGCACCTGGCCGGACTGCAGGGCTACGATCTCAAGCGGGCCGCGCTCCTGCTCAAGGCGCACCGCGGTCAGGCTGGAGCGCAGGCGGGACAGGACCAGATCGCGGCGCCCGCGCAGCTGCACCTCGAAGCTCGGGTGCTGCGGCGCGCCGGCCAGGCGGGTGGTGTCGCGGATGGTCAGCTGCTTGGCGTAATCGAAGGCCTCGTTCAGCGAGATCTCGCCGTCACCGGTCTGATCGGCGGCGCCGAGCAGGGCGGCCATGAAGTGGTGGCTGAAGAACGAGCCGCGCAGCTGCTCGGACTCATGCGCGTTCTCCACCCCGGAGCTCGACGAGATCAGCACCGAGCCCTCGCTGCTGAGGGCCGACAGCGCCGGCAGCTCGAACGTCTCGGCCGCGGCCAGGCCCTTGGTGCGCGTCCAGCCGCCGCCGCGGCAGGCATCGATGAGACCGACGCGCACGGTTACCCGGGTGTCGCTGAGGATCGTGCGCAGGCGCGACAGCGGCAGCGCCTGGCCTCCCGGGTAGATGGCGTCGGCGTCGGCGTGGCCAGAGTAGTAGAAGAACAGCAGGGTCTCGCCGCCCGCCGGGTCCTGGCCGTGCAGCCAGGCGCTCTCCCGCTCGAGCAGCGCCACCACCGTTTCGGGGGGCGGATCATTTAGCACGTGCACATCGGCAGCGGCGAACCCGCCGACCTGCAGCAGCACCTGGCCGAGCTGCTCCGCATCGCGGTGGGCGTAGCGCAAGGGCTGCCGCCCGAGCGCCTGCGCGTTGGCTCCCACCAGCACCGCCACCCGCCGCGGCGGCGCCGCCACCGCCCCGCGGGCCCAAGCAGAGAGCAGAACAATGACAAGGAAGATCCCCACCCCCGGGCCGAGCCACCGCGCGGCCCGCCGCCTGTTGCCCGTCATCGCGACTCCTCTTTAGGCATGAAAAGCTCGGTCACAAAGATCCCTGGCTGACGCCGCAGCGCCGCCACGTCCAGGGGCCGCGCGTCCAGCGGCTGCGCGCTCAGGATTACCGCCAGGACCTCGGCGGCACCGGGCGCGCTCACCTGCCAGCTCACCGGCAGCGGAGTCGGCGCGCTCGGCTGCAGCGCGCCGGCGTAGAGCACCTGCGCGCCGCCCGGCTGCTGCAGGGCCACCGTCACCTGCGCGTAGCCGCCGCCCATCACCTGCAGGCGGATGCGATCTTGCGCCCGCAGCGGCATCTTTCCGTCCCACTGCGTCACCCGCTCGCCGCGCTTTATGTAGACGTTGACGCCCGGACCCCCCTTGGCTCGCACCTCGGGCACCTCCGGCGCTTCCGGCGTCGGCCGCTGCAGCGGTCCACCTCTAAACGCCAGCGCCAGCACCAGACTGGCCGCCGCCAAGACAGGAGCGAGCAGGTACGGCCGCAACCAGCGCTCGCGCAGCCGCGCCAATAGACCGGGTCGTGCCAGCGACCCTACCCACGGTGGCAGCGGTGCGGCGGCGCGGCTCTCCAGAGTCTGCAGATAGCGCTGGCACTGCGCGCAGTCGCGGCAGTGGGATGCCCAGGGTCCGGCGGGCCCGCCCACGCCGCGAGCAGCCAGAAACAGCTGGTCGAGCTCCAGGTAGGAAGGGTGCAGCGGACCCGGTTCTTGTTCGATCATTTAAGAAGCTCCTTCTTGCGTCCCGCCACGCGCTCATCAAAGCGGCTCAGGTGGCGGCGGATCGTGCGCTCCGAGGTCTTGAGGACCGCCGCGCTCTGCTCGTGAGTGAGCCGGTCGACGCGGCACAGGATGGCCGCCTCGAGCTCGACGGCGGGGACCTCCTGCGTGAGCGCCGCCATCACCCGCCGCGCGTCCACCGAGTCCTCCGCCGCTGCACTCCCCGGTCCGAGCTCCACCAGGCCCTCGCTGAGCAGCACGGCGCGCCGCTTGCGGGTGCGCACGTAGTCAATCGCCACCCGCCCGCTCACCCTGTAGACCCAGCCGAGCAGAGTCTCTGCCGGCACCGCGTCGAGCCGCCCTGCCAGCTCGCTCTCAAGGAGCCGCGCGAAGACCTCCTGCGCGACATCCTGCGCCTCCGCGCTGCTGCGAAACATGCGGCGGCACTTGGCCTCGATCACCGGGAAGCAGCTGCGATAAATCTGCCCGATGCGCTCCGGAGACCCTTGAATGGACGAGGTGCGGGTATTGGTCAGCATGCACTTTGGCGGGTTACTGGCTAGCAACATATGTAAAGACGCGCAAGCCCAGTAAATCCGGCCACTGCCGTCTCCCGCAGCGCCGCCCACGCGCCGCGCTCGGGCAGTCGGACGTGCCGATGGCAAGCAGCGCCTGCCGGATGCGCGCGGGCGCCATCCTCACCGGCAAGAAAATCTGGCGTTAGATAGCCGCGGCGCGACCGCGCCGGTTACTGACTCGGCAGGTCCAGCTGGCGGGCGCCGCGGACCCGCCCGGACAGGCCCCACAGCCCGATGACCGCCGCCGCGAACAGGACATGGACCAGCATCGCCAAAAGCCCCGCGTCCTGCGGCGAGTATACGAGGTAGCCCATCGCCGCCAGCACGACCGGAATGCCCAGCCAGCCGCGGTGGAAGAAGAAGTAGGTGAGCGCGACGATGAGCCCGGCCAGCGCCGCCAGCTCCATCGCCACCGCCTGCGCCACCGTCATGTTCATGAGGTACGCGGTGGTGCTGATGAGGGCCTCCTGACCGGTCAGGCTGAGGATCAGGATGACGATTCCGCGGTGAAAGGAGTTGCGCAAGAGCGTCTTGCGCAAAAGCGCGGTCGCCAGGCTCAGCCCGAAGAACAGCATCACCGAGGAGGCGAGCGCCATGCGCACGGTGTTCTGGTTGCGCAGCGTCGGTCCCAGGAAGATCGCCACCAGCACCGCGCTCAGCGCGAGCAGGATGGCGCTGAACACCCGCCGCGACACCGGCAGCGCTGCCGGGTTCTGCCCGGGATCGAAGTTGAGCGCCGCCAGCAGCTCGCGCATCGTCGGGAAGCGCTGCTCCGGGTCGAGCGCCAGGCCGCGCACGATGGTCTCGTGGAGCAGGCGCGGCACCGCCGTCCCCGTTGGCGCGGGCCGCACCCGGTGCAGAAGGACGCTCGCCCGCAGCGCCTCGAAGGTGTCGCCGGCGAACGGCGGCACGCCGTAGAGCGCCTCGTACAAGGCGACGCAGAAGCTGAACTGATCGCTGCGCGGGCCGGCGAGCTCGCCGCGGTACTGCTCGGGGGACATGTACATCGGCGTGCCGAGGATCGCCCCGGCCTGGGTCAGCGGCGAGCG
>DAOMZC010000568.1:0-4791 GCA_035437965.1 Pseudomonadota bacterium | reverse complement strand
CCTCGCCATGTGGCTGCAGCGCCAGTCCGATCTGTTCTTTGTCGCCGAGGTCGACGGCCGAATCGTCGGCGGCAACGTCGGCGACATCAAGCCCTACTTCGACGGTCCGCGCTTCACCGACGGCGAGATGTTCGTCGAGCCGGCGGTGCGCCACCTCGGGGTCGCCCGCGCGCTCTTGCAGCGTCGGGTCACCGAGGCATGCCGGCTCTACGGCATCGTCGCGATGGAGACCCTGGCCAACGGCCACTCGCCGACCGTGCTCGACTGGTTCACCCGCCTCGGCTTCCAGCGCACCGAGTGGGTTCACATGGAAGTCCCGATCGCCGTCCTGCGCGCCCGCCTGGGCCTCGACCCCGACCCCGACCCCGACCGCCGCTGAGCCCAGCTCCCCGCTGCCGCGGTGTCTGCCGCGTCCCGTTATAGCTGAACAGCGCTGCCGGTCAGCTGGCCGACCGCACCCAGCCAGGGCGGCAGCATGCGCTGGGCGCGCTCGGCGTGCAGGACGCGGCGCCCGTGCTTGCCGGCCTTCTTGGCCGCGCGCGCGTCGTCGAGCGGCGGCAGCAGCCCGAAGTTGATGTTCATCGGCACGTACGCCTCGCCGGCGGCGCGCGGGTGGGTCACGTGGTGGTAGAGCGCCCCCAGCGCGGTGGTCGGCGGCGGCGGCGGCACCGGCCGGCCGCTGTGTTTGCCGAATACGAACAGGGCGCACAGGAGGCCGATCGCCGTCGACTCGATGTAGCCCTCGACGCCGGTGATCTGGCCGGCGAGGTGGACGCTCGGGCAGCCGCGCAGCGCCAGGTTCTCGTCGAGGACCTTGTGGCCCTCGACGTAGCTGTTGCGGTGGATCGAGCCGTAGCGCAGAAACTCGGCCCGCGCGAGCGCCGGGATCAGGCCGAAGACCCGCTTCTGCTCGGGGTAGGCCAGGCGCGTCTGGAAGCCGACCAGGTTGTAGGCGGTGGCGTAGCGGTTCTCGGCCCGCAGCTGGACGACCGCGTAAGGGGCGGGGGCGCCGGGCCGGGGGTCGCGCAGGCCCACCGGCTTGCACGGGCCGAAGGCCAGGGTGTCGCGGCCGCGCTCGGCCATCACCTCGACCGGCAGGCAGCCCTCGAAGTAGCGCGGCTCCTCGAAGCGGTGCGGCAGCACCTTGCGGCCGGCGAGCAGGGCGTCGACGAAGGCGTAGTACTCGTCGCGGGTCAGCGGGCAGTTGATGTAGTCGCCCTCGTCGCCGGGCTGGTCGTCGCGGTAGCGCGAGGCGCGGAAGCAGCGCTCGGGGTCGAGCGTCTCGGCGTCGACGATCGGGGCGATGGCGTCGTAGAAGTAGAGCCGGTCGCCGCACAGCTGCCGCACCCGCCGCGCCACCCCGCCATCGACCAGCGGCCCCCCCGCGAGGATGCACGGCCCCGCCGGCAGCTCGTCGACCAGGCGCCGCTGCAGCCAGATGTTCGGGTGGCGGGCGATGCGGCAGGTGAGGCGGCGGGCGAACTGATGGCGGTCGACGGCCAGCGCGTCGCCGGCCGGCACTTGGCACTCCAGCGCGCACTTCATGATCAGCGAGCCGGCGGCCCGCAGCTCGGCCTTGAGCAGCCCCGCCGGCGTGTGCGGATCGTCGCTGCGCAGGGAGTTGCTGCACACAAGCTCGCCGAGCAGCGGCGTCGTGTGCGCCGGCGAGATGCGCGCCGGCTTCATCTCGACGAGCACGACTTTTACCCCGCGCTCGGCGAGCTGCCAGGCGGCCTCGCAGCCGGCCAGGCCGCCGCCGATCACGGTGACCGCGTCGCTGCCATAAGGAGCGCTTGGGAAGGAAGGGCCACGGCCCGCAAGAGTCTCGCTGTGCACGGGCGCAGTATAGCCACATCGGCCTGCCGAGCGCTCACCCGCTCGCGCGCGACGGCAGGGCGGCGGGGCGGCTACTGGATGGTGATGTTGACGGTGCCCTCGCGCTGCGGATCGACCACCGAGCCGTCATTGTAATAGAGGAACAGCTTGAGGGTCTTGGCCCCCGGGGTGACCAGCTGGGCCGCGCTACCGTACTGGGGGTCGGGGACAAAGAAGGGGCTGGCGTCGTTGGGGATGGACACGGTGCGGGCGATGAAGTTGCTGCTCGACAAGAACGCCCGCACCTGACCCTGGCCGGGCACCTTCATGTCGGCGCCGCCGACGATCTGGAACGGCGCCATCGTCGTCCCGCTGGCGTCGATCCCCGAGACGGTGAAGCGGACATCGATCCGCTGGCCCGCGGTGAGCACCTGACCGGCGCTCGGGACCGTGATGGTCACCGCCGGCGAGGTGTCCACCGGCTGGCCGCAGCCGGCCGCGACGGCGCTGGCGAGGAGCATCGCCGGGACAAGCGGTTTCAAGGAAGAGCGAGCGATCGTGGTCGTCATGACTAACCCCTTAGGCTGGTGCTTGGCTGATGAAGCTATGTGAGGTGAAAGCGGGGTTGGCTCGGAGCCAGCTGACGACTTGAACCTAACGCAGTCCGCCAGCAGCTTGATCCCGCTGGGCCAGATAATACTGCTTCGCTAGATACCGCACAGGGGGTCGTCGGCGTTCTTGCAGCGCTCGAACTTGGCCTTCTTCTCGCGCTCTTTGGCGGCCTTGCGCTGCGACTCGGCATCGGCGGCGGCGCGGGCGGCGCGCGAGGCGGCCTCGCGGGCCTGCTGCGCCAGCTGGATGCGCTCCTGCTCGCTCTTGGCCGCCTTGACCATGTCGTCGAGCTTCTGCATCTCGTTGAGGCGCTCGGCGAGCGCCTTCTGCAGGCGGGCCTGCTCCTCGCGATCACGCCGCCGGTCGGCCTCGATCTGGGCAATCGCCTGGGCGATGGCTTCCTTCTTGGCCGCCTCTTGCGAGCGCTTGACGCCGATGACCACCATGATCGAGATCGCGATGAGCACCGCCGAGACCGCGGCGATGAGCTTCACCGGGATGGGCTTGTTCTTGATCGCCTCGGTGGCGGCGCGGATCTGCGCCTCTTCGATGCGCGCCTGCGCCTCGATGCGTGCGCGCCGCTCGGTCTCCTCGACGCGGATGCGGTCTTCGCGCTCCTTGCGCTCGCGCTCTTCGCGCTCGCGCCGGGCGGCCTCCTCGGCGGCGCGGACCTTTTCCTCTTCTTCTTCGCGCTTGCGGCGCTCCTCGTTCTCGATGGCGCGGCGCTGGGCTTCCTGCGCGGCAAGCTTTTCGTCTTCTTCTTCCTTCAGGCGGTCCTGAAGAGAGTTGTGCACCTCTTTCAGAGAGAGAAAGAGTGAGTTTTCTTCGCGACTGGCCATTGGAACAGAATCTCCTTAGCTGTCCGCCGAGAGGCTAGCGATGTCCGGTGCCGCGACATTGCGACGGTAGATATGCTTCCCCAACTATACCACCACGCGACCGCGCCGGAAACCCGAGAAGCTGCCGGCGTGCGACCCGGACGGCAGCAGGGTACTGAGTGGGGTGAGTGTGGCGATAATTGACCGCGGGGCGAACCCAGGGGTACGACATATCATGACCATGACGACCGCCTCTTTACCGCTTTTGGCTTGTTCTGTCACCCCCAGATTTGCGCCGGCCGCTGCGACGAGCCGCACCGCTGGAACTTTTGGCGCCGCGACCCGGGCCGCCTCGCCGCTGACCCCTTTTCGCACCCTTGGAACCCTCGCTCTTTTTTCGGGTTTCCTCGCCGGCCCCGGACTCGCCGCTGCCGGCCCTGCTGCTCCCGCCGCCGGTACGCCCGCCGCCGCCGCCGGCGCCGCTGGCGCCGCCATTGGCGCCGGCTACAGCGCCCCCGTGCTCCATCCAAACGAGCGCCACCTGCGCAACCTCCGCCAGCTCACCTTCGGCGGGGAGAACGCCGAGGCGTACTTCGCCCAGGACGGCCGCCACCTCATCATGCAGTCGACCACCGCCCAGGATCGCTGCGACCAGATCTACAGCCTCGAGGTGCCCATCGGCAGCGCCGCGCTCGCCCCCCTGCGCCCGATCAGCCAGGGGCACGGCCGCAACACCTGCAGCTACTACTTCCCCGACAACAGCCGGGTCCTTTTCGCCTCGACCCGCCACAACGGCGACGGCTGCCCGCCGACCCCCGATCGCAGCAAGGGCTACGTCTGGCCGCTCTACAACTACCAGATCTACACCGCGCGCCCCGACGGCAGCGACGCCAAGCGGCTGATCAGCTCGGGCAACTATGACGCCGAGGCGACGGTGTGCAAGGACGGCAGCGTCGTGTTCACCTCGGACCGCGACGGCGATCTGGAGCTTTATCGGATGAAGCTCGACGGCTCGGGACTTGTGCGGCTGACCAACGCCCCGGGGTACGACGGCGGCGCGTTCTTTTCCGAGGACTGCAAGCACCTGGTCTGGCGCGCCGCCCGCCCGCGCAGCGCCGAGGAGCAGGCCGAGATGAAGGCGCTGCTCGGTCAGCACCTGGTGCGGCCGACGCGGATGGAGCTGTGGGTCGGCGACGCCGACGGCAAGAACGCCCACGCGGTGACCGACTTCGGGATGGCCTCGTTCGCGCCGTTTTATTTTCCTGCCAAGATCGCCGGGGCGCCCAACCGCCGCATCATCTATGCCTCGAACTACGGCGATCCGCGCGGCCGCGAGTTCGACCTGTGGGCGATCAACAGCGACGGCTCGCAGCTTGAGCGCATCACCCACACGGCGGACTTCGACGGCTTCCCGATGTTCTCCCCGGACGGCACCCGGCTGGTGTTCGCCAGCAACCGCAACGGCAAGGCGCACGGCGAGACCGACGTGTTCATGGCCGAGTGGCAGGACGCCAAGGCCGAGTACACGCCGACCCCCGCCGACACC
>DAOMZC010000567.1:0-4795 GCA_035437965.1 Pseudomonadota bacterium | reverse complement strand
GACTATGCGCTGCCGGCGGATCGCTGGCTGGACTGCTACGCGGTGCCGGTCGGCGAGCGGCGCGACGGCCTGTTCGCCGTGGTCTTCCGCGACATCACAGAGCGCAAGCGCCGTGAGGCCAACGCCGCGTTCCTGGCCGAGCTCACAGACGATTTCCTACGCCTGACGACGGCCGAGGAGATCACCGAGACCATCGGCCCCAAGATCGGGACCTTCTTTGGTGGTTCACGCTGTCAATTTGCCGACGTAGAAGATGTCGCGGGAGCCGGAGTCACCATCCGCGCGCTGCAGCGAACCGGCCAGCCGCACCCCACCCCCGGCAGCACTCCCGCCAGCGGAGACATCTTCACCGACGAGCTCTATCAGGCCGCCCGCAGCGGCGAGATTATTGTGATCCGCGACACTCTGCTCGACCCGCGCATCAACGGCGAGCGCGCGGCCGCGCACTCCATCCGCTCATACATCTGCGCGCCCTTGCTTAAGGACGGACAGTGGCGGTTCATGGTGAGCATCGCCAGTCCGGTGCCGCGCGCCTGGCGTGAGGATGAGGTAGAGCTGGTCCACGAGCTGACGGCGCGCATCTGGCTGCGGATCGAGCGCCTCCGCGCCAAGGCGGCCTTGCGCGAGCGCGAAGAGGCCTATCGCACGCTGTTCGACTCGATCGACGAGGGGTTCCTGGTCGCCGATCTCCTCTACGACGAAGCGGGGAAGCCGTGCGACTTTCTGTACATCGAGGCCAACCCCGCGGCGATTCGCATCTCGGGCGTGCCAAGCTACGTCGGGCGCCGCATGTTCGAGATCGATCCGGGCTTCGAGAAAGAGTGGCTTGAGATTGGGGACCGGGTCGTGCGCAGCGGGCGGGGCGAGCGCCTGGAGTTTTATACGGCGCCACTTCGGCAGTGGTACAACTTCTACATCTCGCGCACCGGCGGCCCGGACAGCCACCGGGTGGCCATCGTCTTTGAGGACATTACAGAGCGCAAGCACGCCGAGGCAGCGCTGCGCAAGAGCGAAGCGCGGCAGGCGTTCCTCGTGCGGCTCAACGACACGCTCCGCCCGCTCGGCGACCCCATGCAGGTCCAGCTGGCAGCGGTGCGGGCGCTGGGTGAGCACCTCGGGGCCAACCGTGTGGCGTACACCGAACACCGCTCGGATCAGACGGTCCTCATCCTGCCGCACTACGCCGCCCAGGGCCCGAACATAGAGGGGTGCTACCACCACGAACACTTCGGCCGGGCGGTCTTCGCAGAGCTTGAAGCCGGCAGAACCGTCGTGCACAGCGACATCATCAAGACCCCCGAGCTGAGCGACGCGCAGCGGGCCAACTTGGCGGCGATCAGCAGCGGCGCGGCGGCCGGTGTACCGCTGATGAAAGACGGGCGCCTGGTGGCCGCATTGTGGGTCGACTACCGCACGCCGCATCAGTTCTCGACCGATGAGCTGAGCCTGATCGAAGCGGTGGCCGAGCGCACCTGGGACGCGATCGAGCGCGCCCGCGCCGAGACCGCCTTGCGCAAGGCGCACGATGAGCTCGAGCTTCGCGTCACCGAGCGCACGACCGAGCTGGCGCAGGCCGTGCAGCAGCTGTGGACCGAGGCCAGCGAGCGTGAGGCCGCCGAGCATGCCCGCAGCGAGCTGCGGCGCAAGCTCGACACCGCGCAGGAAGACGAGCGTCGTCGCGTCGCCCGCAACCTGCACGATCAGACCGGGCAGCTATTGACCGAGCTGGCGCTGGCGGTGCGGGCCCTGGCCTCAGCGGGGCCGCTGCCCGCCGCCGCCGCCGAGCGGATGGCCGAGATCGAGCGGGTCGCCGACGAGCTCGGGCGCCAGGTCCACGGCCTGGCGGTGCGGCTGCGGCCCACCGCGCTCGACGATGTGGGGCTGGCGGCGGCGCTGCGTCAGCTCATCTCCGACTGGTCGGCGCGGACGCGGGTGCCGGTGGATCTGGAGATGGTGGCGCTGGAGCCCGAGCGGCTGCCCCCCGAGGTCGAGACAGTCCTTTATCGTATCGCGCAGGAAGCGCTGACCAACATCGCCAAGCACGCCGGAGCGTCCCACGTCAGCGTGGTCGTCATCCGGCAGGACGAAGCCGCCCGGGTCGTGGTTGAAGACGACGGGCACGGCTTCGACCCCGAGCGGGCCGGCTTGGGCCGGCTCGGCCTGGTCGGCATGCGCGAGCGGGTGGCCCTGCTGGGCGGTGAGCTCGATGTCGAATCGGCGATCGGCAGCGGCACGACCATCGTCGCCCACCTGCCGCTGCGCCGCGAGGCCGGAGGAGCGGATCATGCCGACTACGAGTCCTGACAGAGCGCAGCCATCCCGGCTCCGCGTACTTCTGTGCGACGATCACCAGGGCGTGCGGGGCGCGCTGCGGCTGCTCCTGGGCGCCGAGCCCGATCTCGAGGTCGTCGGTGAGGCCGGGGACGGCGCGACCGTGCTCAAGCAGGCGGTCGAGCTCAAGCCCGATGTGATCCTGCTCGACATCTCGCTGCCCGACATGACCGGCTTTGCCGTGGCCGGAGCGCTGCGCCGCGCCGGTACGGCGGCCAAGATTTTGGCGCTGTCGGCGCACGAGGACCAGGGCTACCGCGACCAGATGCGCGTCGCTGGCGTCTCTGGCTATGTGGTCAAGCGGCGGGTCGGCGACACCCTGGTGCAGACCATCCGCGCGGTCGCCGGCCCCAAGCAGGAGCCGACCCCGGCCCCTCCGGCGGCGCGCCCATCGCCCGCCGAGCCCGAGAGCCCGTCCGCCGCGAACCTGCTGAGCCGCGCGGAGACCTCCATCTTCAAGCACCTGGCGGCGGGGCGGACCAGCAAGCAGATCGCGCAGGTGCTCGGGCTTGAAGTGAGCGATGTGGAAGCCGGCAAGGCGCAGGGGATGAGCAAGCTGGGACTGCGGACGCGCGCCGACGTTGTGCGCTTCGCCCGTCGCTGCGGCTGGTTAGGCGCCTAGGCGCGCTGAGGTTGGAGTCGTCCGCGCACCCCCCGAAGGAGTGCGGACGATTTGCTCTGCGAGCTCACTTGGCTGCGACAGTCCCGAGCGTGAAGCCACTGGGATTCTCCCTAGTCGGTGCGGCAGAGGCGTGGGCGAGCTGCGGACCGGCGGCGGACCGCTTCGCGATGAAGCCCGCGGAATAAGGGCAGAACTCCACCTAAGTACTGGTTCCCAAGTGGCGCCAAGCATGTCCATACTCGTGTGAGGCCACTAATTGCTGGCACCGCGCGACACAAACGAGCACACTATTTTTAAAATCAGACAGCCGCGCAGAAGCGCTCCGGTGGCACGCGCTTCGTCGTGTAGGTGAGTCGCTGGCCTAATAATGTCGAGCGGACAGGGCTCTTGGGGTCGTTGTCCTGGTGGGGTGGGGAGGAGGTAATATTATGCTGAGCTATGGTGGATTTCACCGCGTTCATCCTCCATATGTACTAAGTACTTAGCTTCACATGGATTTACCATCACTCGGAACGCCTGAGCTTGAGCGCAGTGAAGCCGTCACGCTCGCCTTCGAGCCTGATGAGCTGCAGCCCGTGCTCGATCAGCTGCTGGAAGCAGCGATGGCGCTGCACCGGGCCGACTTCGGCCATATCCAGCTTTACGAGCCCGGTTCCAACACGCTCCGCATCGCGGCGCAGCGCGGGTTCACAAAGGTCTTCCTGGACCGCTTCGCCTGCGGTGTTGCAAGCTCCAGCTCAGCGGGCGGTCTGGCGCTGCTCCAGCGGCAGCGGGTGGTGATCGAAGACGGCGAACGGGAGCCGCTGTTCGCGCCGAGTCTGGCCGCGGCGCGCCTGGCGGGTTACCGCGCCGTGCAGGCGACGCCGCTGTTGTCCTCTGTCGGCGAGCCGGTTGGGGTGCTGTCCATCCACTTCCGCCATCCCCGGCGCTTCACGGACAGCGAGCTGACCCTGACCGACTTCTACGCCCGCTTCGCCAGCGAGGCCCTCGCCCGGCAGCGAGCCGAGGCGGCGCAGCGCGAGCGTGAGGAGCGGCAGGCGTTCATGCTCAAGCTCAGCGATGCGCTGCGGCAGCTCGTCGATCCGGTCGAGATCCTGACCGAAGCGGCGCGCCTGCTTGGTGAGCACCTGAGCGCCGACCGTGTGCTGTATGCACAGCACGCGGGCGATAAAGTGCTGGTTCACCGCGACTACGTTCGCAACGCGCACTCCCTGGCGGGGCCCCACCCCATGCCAGTCTGGAGCCCGGAGGTCTTCGCCGCCTACCACCGCGGCGAGGCCTATATCATGAACGATGCCGCCAACGACCCGCGGCTCGAGCCCAGCCACCGCGATGTCTTCGCCGCGTCCAACATCGCCTCCCTTATCGGGGTCGGGCTGGCCAAAGACGGTCGGCTGGTCGCCAGCATCGGCGCGCTCAGCGCCACGGCGCGCCGGTGGAAGTCCGCCGAGATCGAGCTGGTGCGGGAAGTGGCCGAGCGCACCTGGGCCGCGGTCGAGCGCGCCCACGCCGAAGCAGCGCTGCGCAAGTCCGAAGAAAAATATCGGACCCTGTTCGATGCGATCGACGAGGGGTTCCAGATTGCCGAGGTCATCACCGACCGGAACGGCAATCCGGTCGATCTCCGGTTGCTGGAGCTCAATCGCGCCTGGAGTCGCATGACCGGCGTCGATCCAGAGACGGCCCGCGACAAGCTGCTATGGGGCGAGCTCTCGACCACCCTGGATCATTCCTGGCTGGAGACCTATGCCCGGGTCGCCCTGCAAGGGGAGCACGCCCGGTTCGAAGACTATGCGCTGCCGGCGGATCGCTGGCTGGACTGCTACGCGGTGCCGGTCGGCG
>DAOMZC010000566.1:0-4804 GCA_035437965.1 Pseudomonadota bacterium | reverse complement strand
TGGGGATTTTCTCACGGCCGGGTCGCCCGCCGGCGCGCTCGCCCGCCGGGCCGCCCGGCCGCGCTTCAGTCTGACCGTCGGGCCGCGGGCCCGGCTCGCGGCCGTCCCCATCGTTACGCATCGGGCTCTCCATAGGCCTTGCGGAAGGCGCGCACGGCGCGGAACAGCAAGACGTCAAAGGTTTCGACACTGACCGCGAGCCGCTCGGCGCACTCGGCGCGCGGCCGCTCTTCGCCGAGCCGCAGCCGGATCGCCTGGGCGTAGCGGGGGTGCAGGAGGGCCAGCACCTTGTCGATGCGCTGCTGCGCCAGCAGCCGCTCCTCCTCGGCCGACAGCAGCAGCGGCGCCGCCGCCTCTTCGGCCTCGGTGAGCTCGGCCTTGAGGGCCTGGCACAGCCGCCGCCGCCGCCCCGCCGCCCGGTGGTAGTCGATGGTCTTGTTGAGCGCGATCTGGCGCAGCCAGTGGTAGATGCTGCGGCTCTGCCAGGTGAAGCTGCCGATGCGCTCCAGCGCCGTCATGAACGTGTCCTTGAGCAGGTCCTCGGCCTGCGCCCGCTCGCCCACCCGCCCCAGGATGAACATGAGCAGCGGCTCGGCGTGGCTGGCCAGCACCGGCTCCAGCGCCGCGAGCTCGCCGGCCTGCGCCCGCTCGATGGCCCGCCGCTCGCGCTGGAGCTGGGCCTGTAGCTCGGGACTTTGCGCAGGGCTTGTGCGATCCGCTTGCACGTCCGATTCACTCCCCAGAAACGTCCGCCGCGCGCCCGCCTTACACCCCAGGCGCCGACAAAAACGCGACAGCGGAGCAGCCCACCGCAGCTATTTGAGTGTCAGTGAGAACGCAGCGTGGGTCTTCTGGCAGGTCTTGCATTCGGGGAAGGTGATCGCCTGCATCTTGGCGAACACGCAGCTGGCGACCGGCGTGCTGGTCTGCCCGTTGACGCGCACCGAGGCCACCGAGCCGTTGCCCTTGACCAGGAACTCCAGGTCGATCTTCTTGACGCTGGGGTTGCGCCCTGCCTCTTCGCGCAGGCAGCCGCTGAGCAGGGTGAACTTCTGGTTCATGACCTTCTGGATGTCTTCGGCCGACAGGACGTCGTCGCCCTCGCTCATGTCCATGGTCTGGGTGTCGTCGAAGGCGCCGTTCTTGGGACCCTTGCGCTTGCCGGTGTTGTGCTTCTTGGCCGCCGGCGGATCGACCTTGAGGAGGCCAATCGACAGCCCCTTTAGGGGATCGTCGGTGAACTGCGGCCCGGTCTTGGCCACCACCACCGGCTTGTCCTTGACGTACTTCCAGTAGACGCCGCCGCCGATGACCCCGACCACGACCACCGCGGCGAAGATGCCCGACAGGAGCTTGACCACCGCGTCGCGGTGCTTGGCCCGCTCGGCCTGGTCCTTCATCTGGCGATCGAGCTCGGCGTGCTTGGCCGTCCACTCGCGCGCCATCGGGCCGATGATGGCGTGGTCGGCGACCCGGCGGCGCTCGCCGGTCTCGTTGTCGAGGATGTTGTGGTCGGCGGTGACGGTGCCCTTCTCGATCTGCGCCCGGACGTCGCGCAGCGAGAACGGCCCGTAGTCCATCTTGTCTTCCTTCTGGATCAGCCAGCGCTCGTGGTCCTCGTCGATGACGTCGGCGGGCCGCGGCGGCAGACCCGGCAGCGCCAGGGGCTTGGGCGGCCCGGCCGGGCGCACCACCGGCCCCGAGCCGCTGGTGTTACCGCGCATCGGCGGCACCCCCATTGCGCCGCTCGCCTCCGGCTCACCGGGGGCCCGCATGCCGGGCAGGTTGCCCGCGGTGGAGCGGACCCCGGGCAGCGCGCGCCCGCCGCCGGGATCGGCACCTTCTGTACTTGACGATTCCTTGGGCGAAGTCTCAGCCATGGTTTGACAGTGTGTGGTAATCGCTGCGCTCAGCCGCCCGCTGGCTCAGCATAACTTCTATCTTCGGGGCCCCGTAAACCTGGCCCTCTGCGCGGGGTCTGTGGCGACGACTCTCCGAGCAGATATACGATACTAGCGATTCTACAATTGTTCGGACAACGCCGGGGCCTATTTCGCTTTCCGATACTGATCGGGCCGATTGACAACGAACTTACCGGGATGCTACACGGGGCCTCGCAAGAACTAACCACCCTGGGGCGTCGACAAGTGGTAAGTCACGGGTCTTTGGTACCCGCATTCGTAGGTTCGAATCCTACCGCCCCAACTCAGGCCGCCCCAACCCAGGCCGCCCGCCTGAGCCTCGTGCAGCAACCTGCTCGACATCGAGGCTCAGCGGCTCTGTGCCCGGGCTTTGGGCATCGCAGGTCCAGGATATAAATGATCAAGGCGCTCAGTATCTTCTCTGGCAACTCGAACCGCGAGCTCGCCGAAGCCATCTGCACCGGGATGGAGGTCACGCCCGGCAATGCCCTGGTGAGCACGTTCTCCGACGGCGAGATCTTCGTCGAAATCCGCGAGAACGTGCGCGGCGTCAACTGCTTCGTCGTGCAGCCGACGAGCTCCCCGGTTAACAACAACCTGATGGAGCTCCTCATCATGATCGACGCTCTCAAGCGCGCCTCGGCGGGCTCGATCGTCGCCATCATGCCCTACTTTGGCTACGGGCGGCAGGATCGCAAGGTCAAGCCGCGCACGCCGATCTCGGCCAAGCTCGTCGCTGACCTCATCACCGCCTCGGGCGCCGACCGCGTGGTGTCGGTGGATCTGCACGCCGGGCAGATCCAGGGCTTCTTCGACATCCCGGTCGACCACCTGTACGCGATGCCGGTGTTCATCGAGTACCTGCGCACCCATGGTCTTATCGGCGACAACGCGGTGGCGATCTCGCCCGATGCCGGCGGCGTCGAGCGCGCCCGCGGCTTCGCCAAGCGCATGGAGTCGTCGATGGCGATCATCGACAAGCGCCGCCCGGCCCCCAACATCTCCGAGGTCATGAACATCATCGGCGATGTGCGCGGCAAGCACGCGGTGATCATCGACGACATGATCGACACCGCGGGCACCGTCAGCCTGGCCGCCAAGGCGGTGCTGGATCAGGGGGCCAAGTCGGTGGTCGCCTGCGCCACCCACGGGGTGCTCTCGGGCCCGGCGATCCAGCGCATCGAAGAGTCGGTGATCTCCGAGGTCATCATCTCGGACACCATCCCGCTGTCGGCCGCCGCCCGGCAGTGCAAGAAGATCAAGGTCCTGTCGGTGGCCCGGCTGCTCGGCGAGTCGATCCGGCGCATCCACCACGGCGACTCGATCTCGAGCCTGTTCATCTAAGGGTTAAGAGGGCGACCCGGCGCGCCGAGGTGCGAGGGCCGGCAAAGGCTGTTACTGTGCAGTCGTGACCGAGTTACGTTCACTAGCGGGTTCGCCGCCGGGGGAACCCGGGCCGACCCGCCCGGCAGCAGAGGCAGGCGGCGCGAGCGCTGAAGGCGCGGCGCTGCCGCCCGAGCTCGCGGTCGTGCTGCCGCTGGTCCGCGAGGCGGGCGCGCTGGCGCTGCGCTACTTCCTGGCCTGGCACGGGGGGTCCGCCGCGCAGGCCCTGGCCGTCGAGCTGAAGGACGAGGACGAGCCGGTGACCGCCGCCGATCGCGCGGTCAGCGAGCTGTGCGTGAGCCGCCTGCGCGCCGCCTTCCCCGCCGACGCAGTGGTCAGCGAGGAGCTGCCCGACGACGGCGCCCGCCACCACGCGGCGCGCACCTGGCTGATCGATCCCATCGACGGCACCAAGGACTTCATCGCCGGTCGCCCCGGCTTTGCCGTGATGATCGGGCTGCTGGAGGCCGGCCGCCCGGTGCTCGGCGCTGTGTATCAGCCCGCCGCCGATCGCCTCTTTTACGCGCGGCTCGGCGCGGGGGCGACCCTGGTGCTGGCCGGCGGGACGCCGCAGCGCATGCGGGTGGCGGCGACTCGCGAGCTGGCGGCGGCGCGCATGGTCTCTTCGGCCGCCAACCCCGAGCCGCTGGTCGCCGAGCTGCGCGCCCGCGCCGGCATCCGAGACGATCAGCAGATCGGCTCGGTCGGTATCAAGCTGAGCCTGGTGGCCGCCGGCGAGCGCGACCTGTACGTAAACCCCGCCGGCAAGTGCAAGCTGTGGGACACCGCCGCGCCCAGCATCATCCTCAGCGAGGCCGGCGGCCGGCTGACCGATCTGCGCGGCGCGCCGCTGAGCTACACCGGCGCAAACCTCAGCCACCGGCGCGGGCTGGTCGCCAGTAACGGCGAGCTGCACGAGCAGGCGCTGGCCCAGCTGGCGCCGCTGATTCGGTAACCGGGCGCGAACCGGTCGGCGGCTGGAGCAACGGTCCTTGGCGATGCCGCAAGCGAGCCGCGCCGCGTCGGCGGCGGCCCAGCTGGCGCCGCTGATTCGGTAACTGGTCGCGAACAGCCGGTGGCTGGAGCGAAAGTCCTTGGCGATGCCGCAAGCGAGCCGCGCCGCGTCGGGCGGCGGCCCAGCTGGTGCCGCTGATTCGGTAACTGGTCGCGAACAGCCGGTGGCTGGAGCAAAAGACCTTGGCGACGGCGCCTGCGGACAGCGCCGCGGCGAGCGAGGGGCGGGGTTGATAGCGGCGGCGATTCGCTCGTGATATGTCACCGACGTGCGCACGCTGCGACTGTATAGCCACTCCGGTGCCGCGGAGCTCGTCGCCGGTCCTGCGCCGGTGCCGGGCGACGGACCGGACGCAGAGACGACGAAAGTTCGGGGTGCTGGCTTGCAGGAGCTGGTGCTGGCCGCCGCCGCCCGCACCCTGCCCGAGGGGGCGGCGTTCCTCGGACCGCTCGGCGAGGTGCTGCTGGTGGATGAGGTGGCGGCG
>DAOMZC010000565.1:0-4816 GCA_035437965.1 Pseudomonadota bacterium | reverse complement strand
CTGGCCGCGGCGCATAGTAAGGGCATTGTCCATCGGGACCTCAAACCAGATAATGTCATCATAGTCGCCGACGCCGAGGCCCCGGGGGGCGAGCGCGCCAAGGTGCTCGACTTCGGCATCGCCAAGATCATCGGCGATCAGGGGGCGGGGGCGGTCAACGGTCTGACGCAGATGGGCGCGGTGATGGGCACGCCGCGCTACATGTCGCCCGAGCAGTGCAAGGGCAGCGGCAACGTCGACGGCAAGACCGATGTGTACGCCCTCGGGGTGCTGATGTTCATCATGCTCACCGGGCGGGCGCCGTTCGAGGCCGAGGGCACCGGCGCGCTGATGGCGATGCACATCTACCAGCCGCCGCCCAACCTGACCGAGATCGAGCCGACCGTGTCGCCGTCCGCCGAGGCCCTGGTGCTGTCGATGCTGGCCAAGGACCCGGCGGCGCGGCCGACGATGCAGGAGGTCGTGACCCAGCTCGAGCGCATCGGCGCCTTCGCCACCCAGTCGCAGCCGATCCTCCACCGCAACTCGCTGAGCCACCACCAGCTGGGGCCGGTGCAGCCGTCGCAGGCGGTGGACTCCTCGGGCCCGATGAGCTCCTCGCGGCCTTCGCTGGCGGGGGTCGGGCAGACTCAAGATCCGACGCGCATCAAGGCCAGCTCGGCGCGGCTCAAGCGCCTGCTCATCCCGGTGGTCATGGCCACGGTGCTGTCCGGCATCGGCATCGCCGTGGTGCTGCGCCAGGAGGGTCAGGACCCGGGCGGCGCCTCGTCGGCCAAGGGCGCCGCGCCGAGCCGCCGCGTCGTGTGGGAGGTGAAATCCACCCCGCCGGGGGTCGAGGTGGTGCGCGTGACCGATGGCGTGGTCGTCGGCAAGACGCCGTGGCGCCAGCTGGAGCCGGCCGGCACCGGCACGGTCGGGCTCACCCTGCGCCAGGCCGGCTACCTGGACAAGCAGGTCCTTATGGATCGCGCCAAGGACTGCAGCGAAGCGATCCAGCTCGACCCGGTGCCCACCGCCGAGGAGCCGGCTGCTGCTGACAGCGCCGACAAGAACGGCTCACGTCCGAGCAAAAAATCCGGGAGAAGCAAGAAGAACAAAGAGGCTCTGAAGAATGATGATGCCGACCTCACGCCCGTTGATTGATGGCGCTGCGCGGCGCAGTCTGGCCACGCTCCTTCTACTCTCGCTCCTCGTCCTCCTTCCCACTTCCGTACGGGCCCAGGAAGCCGAGTCCTTCAAGGCCCGCTACGACAAAGCCGTAGCGCTGTACACGAGCGGCCAGTACGAGCGGGCGATTGCCGAGTTCCAGGCGGTCTATGAGCTCAAGCAGGCGCCGATCCTCCTTTTTAATATCGCGCAGGCGCAGCGGAAGGCGCATCAGTACAAAAATGCAGTGGACAGCTACACCCGGTTCCTCGCGACCAATCCCAAGGAAGAGCTGCGGGTGGAGGCCGACAAGTTCCTGACCGAGTCCCGGATCGGCGCCGAGCTGGAGGAACAAGAGGCGCAGGCGGCGGCAGAAAAGGCCGCGGCAGAAAAGGCCGCGGCAGAAAAGGCCGCGGCAGCGAAGGCGATTGCCGACAAGGTGGCCGCCGAGAAAGCGGCCGAGCAGCACAAGCGCCGGGTTGGGCCGACGCGGCCGCTCAACATCGCCAAGTGGACCGTCGGCGGGGCCGGCGTGCTGCTCACCATCGTCGGCGCGGTGCTGGTGGGCCTGGACGGGCGCCCGGACTGTGACCGCGCCCCGGGGCAGGTGCTCTGCCCGCAGGAGCTTGATACAATCGCGCCCGGTGCGGCGCTGCTCGGCGTCGGCCTTGGGGCCATCGGGGCCTCGGCCGTGCTGTTCGGGCTGGACTACAAGCAGACGCGCGATGGGGCCCAGCGGGCGACGGCGACCGTCGCGATGCGCTTCTGACATGCTCCGCCGTCTCCGAGGTCAACTATGAATCCCGCCCAGAACGTGCTCCCCGCCTCTGCTGCCGCTGACAAAAATGACTCTGTGCCGGCGCCGCCGCGGGCTGGGTCCGCACGCCGCGCGGCGGTGCCGCTGGTGCTGCTCTTGGCCGGGCTGCCGGCGTGTACGCGCCCCACTGCCGGCTTCTGCACGAACGATAATGAGTGCACCCAGGCGCAGTACTGCGCGCTGCCGGCGGCGCAGTGCACCGACGCCATCGTGCTGCGCGCCATCCTCACCGGGGATCAGGTGGTGCCGCCGACCGCCAGCCTGTCAAGCGGCGACTTCATGATGGTGGTGAACGAGGCGCGCAACTCCGCCCGCTTCACCCTGAACCTCGCGGTGGCGCCCCCCTCGACCCTGTTGCCGTCGAGCCGGGCCGAGATCTTCGCCGGCGCGGTGGGGCAGGCCACCCAGAGCAGCCTGCCCCTGGCGGCGATTGGCCTGGGCAGCCTGCCGTCGACCGGCGACCTGCAGCTGACCGCCGACTTCCTCGCCGGGCTGCGCGCCGGGCAGTACCACATTCGCCTCACCACCAGCGCGTTCCCCAACGCCGGCGAGATCCGCGGCCAGATCTTCTCGCTGCACCCCGAGGACGCCGGCGCCGCCGCGGTGCGCCTGACCGGCACCCTCAGCGGGCAGCAGGAGACGCCGGTGAACTCCTCCCCCGGGGTCGGCACCGCCACCGTCGACTACATCGAGAACACCGGCCAGCTCACCGTCCGCTACAAGCTGAGCGGGCTCACGGCCGGGATCAACGGAATGCACGTCCACCGCGGCAGCTTCAACGTAAACGGGGACGAGATCTACTTCCTGCCGACCCCCGCGCCGATGAACTTCGCCGACACCATCGTCGTCGGTCCCGAGAAGCTCAGCCCGACCATGGTGCGGCTGTCCGGCGTGCTGATCAAGAGCGGCGTGTCCTACCTGAACGTCCACTCGACCAACTTCGCCGCCGGCGAGCTGCGCGCCCAGCTCCTGCCCACCGCCGCCCTGCCCTTCCTCACCGCGCTCAGCCCGGTCACCGGCGCGACCCCCACCGGCTCCTCCGGCGAGATCGCCTTCTACCTGAGCGCCGACGCGACCAAGCTGGCGTTCCGGCTCGCCCACACGGTCGGGGCGCCCAAGGCCGTAACGCTCACCCGCAAGGGCAGCGCGGCGCCGGTGACCATCGCCTGCCCGGCGCTCGCCAGCAGCGCCGGGGTCAGCGGGGCCCAGGGCTACTGCGATGTCGATCCGGCGGTCAAGGTGGCCGGGACGACCCCCGTCCTCACCTACGGCGATCTCGAGCTGGGGGCGCTGACCGCGACGCTCACCTCAGAGGCGAACATGACCGGTGAGCTGTCCGGCCCGGTCCTACTCCCTAAGTCGCAGTAGCGGCGCCCTTGGCCGCGCTGCCCGTCGCCGTCGCCGCTGCCGTCGGCTGCAGGCGGGTCTGCAGCCACTCGGTAAACACCCGCGCCTCGGCCAGCTTGCCGACCCCCTCGGCACGGTTCTTCCCGACCAGCGCCAGCACCTGACACTGGTGCATCCCGCGCCGATCCTTGGCGGCGACGAACTGCCCGTACAGACGCTCGATCTGCGCCACCGAGCTGCGCGCCGACTCCAGGTCGCGGAACCGCAGGACTCCGGCGAGCAGCGCCGCGTGCTCGTTCTGCGGGCCGGTGGACGTGTAGAGGTCCATGTAGTTGGGTACATACCCCTGCTCGATGAGGGCGTTGGCGATATAGCTCGGCTCACTCTTGAGGAGCTCGGCGATCGTCGCGACATTCATTCCTTTTTCGTACATCTGGGCGGCGACTTTCTTCTTGGTGACTCGTTCCTTCATGCTCGATACCTCGCAAAAAGCAGCTTCTTGCACAGAGCGCTGCGGTACTCCGACCGCCAGCTCGCTACCGACCTCCGGAAGCGAGCTGTCTCAGTGCAATCGCTGACCCCAAAGCCATCCTCGCACGCCGGTCTGACAACGCTTCGGCAGGCATTTTACCGTCGCTGATTTGGCTCAATAAAGCAGGCATTCCAGACCCTTGCAGCAGCGCCGGACGACCGCGCGGCGGAAGCACGAAAGGAAGGGCAAAAAGAGCACTCCGGAAAAGAAAAAGGGGCCCGAAAAGGGCCCCCTAGGAGTCAGCCAGACAGTTGAAAAGACTAGAGCTGGCCGGAGTTCTGGATCGTGATCTTGCCCTTGGTCTTGCCGCTGCTGGTGCCGTACGACTCGATCTTCTTGACCAGCTCCGTACCCTCGACCACCGTGCCGAAGACCACGTGCTTGCCGTCGAGCCAGGTCGTCACCACGGTGGTGATGAAGAACTGCGAGCCGTTGGTGCCGGGGCCGGCGTTGGCCATGCTCAGGAGGAACGGCCGGTCGTGCTTGAGGGTGAAGTTCTCATCGGGGAACTTGTTGCCGTAGATGCTCTTGCCGCCGGTGCCGTTGTGGTTGGTGAAATCGCCGCCCTGGAGCATGAACTCCGGGATCACGCGGTGAAACGAGCTGCCCTTGTAGCCGAAGCCCTTCTCGTGGGTGCACAGGGCGCGGAAGTTCTCGGCGGTCTTGGGGACGACGTCGGAGAACAGCTCCATGACGATGCGCCCGGCGGGCTTGTCGTCGATGGCAATGTCAAAAAAAACGCGCGGTCGGGTGGTCATCTTGAGCTCCTTGGCGCCTTGAGCGCGGGCTAGTGGCTGAGAAGAAGCCTACGACAAAAGCGGCCCGCGTCGAAACACGAAGTTTTGCCCGCCGGCAGATAAGCGGCGGCAGGGCCAGGGCGGAGGCAGGGGCTTCCCGGCGGCGCGCCAAGTCGGCGGATTTAGTGAGAAACCACCGGCAAAGCCGGTGGCTTCCTTCGCTTCGCGGAGCCGCTC
>DAOMZC010000564.1:0-4826 GCA_035437965.1 Pseudomonadota bacterium | reverse complement strand
GAAGCCGCGGCCAATCCGTCGCCCGCCGCCGAGCACCCCGCCGCCGGCAAGGCCGCCGGTGCCGACAGCCCCGCCAAGCCCGGCGACTCCGCCGAGGGCAAGGCGGTCGCCTGCCCCGCCGGCGAGGCCAAGCCGCGCGTCCTCCTGCCCAACCTCGTCGGGCTGCGCCTGGTCGAGGCGCGCACCACGGTCGCGCCGCTGCAGCTGCAGCTCCTGCCTACCGACAAGCGCCTCAAGGAGGTGTCCAAGATCGGCTGGCAGCTGCCAAACCCCGGCGCCGAGCTCGAGCCCGACGAGGCGGTCACCGTCTCGCTCAAGCCCCCCGTCCAGAAAAAGAAGAAGAAGTAGGCGCCGGCGCCCAGGGCCCGCTGCACCTGGTGGCGGCGCGTCGGGTCAGAAGCGCCAGCGCGCGAAGGCGTAGACGTACGGCACGACCAGGATCAGCGCGTCGATGCGATCGAGCATGCCGCCGTGCCCGGGCAATAGGACCCCCGAGTCCTTGACCCCGACCGAGCGCTTGATCAGCGACTCGACCAGGTCTCCGAGCTGCCCCAGCAGGTTCGCCGGGATGGCGATGGCCAGCACGTCGCCCCAGCCGAGGAAGGGCAGGTACCACAGCTTGGCGATGGTCAGCGCCACCAGGCTGCCGACGACGCCGCCGATGCCGCCGATGACCGTCTTTTTCGGGCTGATCGCCGCCCACAGCTTGGCCGCCCAGAAGCGGCTGAGGAACCGCCCGGCGAAGTAGGCGAAGGTGTCCGAGAGCCAGGCGCTGGTCAGGCAGACATAGATCCAGCGCCCGCCGCCGCCCGGCCCGCCGGGCATCTTGAACAGCGCCAGCGGCACGATCAGCACCCCGGCGTACAGAAGGCCGGCGAGCCACATCGACACCCGCGGCGCCACCGTCTCGATCGCGCCGTGACGGAACAGGAAGTACAGAAAGCCGATGATGGTCGCCGCGCACAGCCCGAGCAGCACCACCTGCGGATCCGGCACCCAGCACAGCGCGCTGGCAAACCCGACGCCGACGGCCACGCCCAGCCAGCGGGTGAGGGGCGACTCGCCGGGCAGGGTCATCACCATCCACTCGCGCAGGCCGGTAATCTGGGCCGCCAGCACCCACAGCCAGACGCCGTAGGGCTTGTCCCAGTTGATGGCCAGGATGAGCAGCGGGACAGCGACGACAGCGGTCAGGAAGCGCAGGAGCAGGTTCGACATTGCGACCTTTTGGGGGCTTATTCGCCGTTATCGCCGGGCTCGCCGCCGTCCGCGCCGGCTCCGGGGACCGAGCTCGGGCCGGCGGCGCGGCTGGCGCTGACGCTGCGCAGGGCGGTGAGGAGCTCGGCGCGGGTGAACTCGGGCCAGAGGGCGGGGGTGGTGTAGAACTCGGCGTGGGTGGACTCCCACAGGAGGAAGTTGCTCGTCCGCAGCTCGCCCGAGGTGCGGATGATGAGGTCCACCGGCGGCAGCTCGCTCGTCTGGAAGCAGTCGGTGAGCGCCGCCTCATCGATCTGCTCGGGCCGCAGGACGCCGGCGCGGACCTTCTCGGCGACGGCGCGCACCGCCTCGAGGATCGACTCGCGGCCGCCGTAGGACAGCGCCAGGGTGAGGGTCATCGCGGCGCCGTGCGCCGAGTCGGCGATGAGCTGCTGCAGCGGGCGCTTGACGAAGTCGGGCAGGCGCAGGATGTTGCCGATGGCGCGCAGGCGGATGCCGTTGTCGAGGATCTCGGCGCGCTCCTCCAGGACGTAGTCGTGCAGGAGCTGCATCAGGCCCTGCACCTCGTCGAGCGGCCGCTCCCAGTTCTGCTCGGAGAACGCGTACAGGGTCAGCGCCGGCAGGCCGAGCTCGCGCGCCGCCCGCACGACCTCGCGCACCGAGCGGGCGCCGCGGCGGTGCCCTTCAAGCCGCGGCAGGTCCTGCTGCTGCGCCCACCGCCCGTTGCCGTCCATGATGATCGCCGCGTGGCGCACGCGCAGCCAGTCGGGCCGCCCCTTGACCTGGCTGCCCGCCGGTGCGGACTCCTCGTCGGGCGCTGCCCGGTCGCCCGGGCCCCCGAGGTCGCCCGGGGCCGCGGTCTCGCCCGGCGCCGGACCGGCCCCCGGCTCGCCCGGGTCGGGGCCTGGACCGCGCTCGGCGGGAAGGTCCGCGCCCGGTCGGGGGGAAGTCCCGGTTCCAGAGCCGGGTCCTGCGCCCGGGGGAAGCGGCATGGGAGCCAGCGCGGACATTGGGATTGGGGGTACCACGTTGTGCCTCTTTGCGACAACTGCATTCTCGAGGTGACTCATGCCTATTAGCGTGGAGCGTCCTTTTCGGCAAAGGGTGAAGCCGCGGTGAAGGGACGATGAATTTTGGGGAATTTTGCCGAAGTCGGCGGAAGTCTGTGGAAGTCTGCGACGAAGGCGCGGCGCGTCAGGACAGAGGAGTCGTGTTATGAGACCGGCGTGGCGTCGCCTCCCGAATCGTCGTTTCCACTTTTTCATGGGCCTTGCTTGGAGTCTCTGGATTTGACCCCGGCAGGGCGGTTCTCGGGACGCCTGCCGTGGGACACGCCGCCAAACCGCCTGAGCGTCGCGGTGGCGCAGGCGCGCGCGGGCGGGGCGCCGCTCCTCGATCTGACGGTGTCCAACCCGACGCGCGCCATGCCCGAGCTATACCCGGCAGAGCTCCTCCTGCCGCTCGCCCAGGAGCGCGGGCTTCACTATGAGCCCTCGCCGCAAGGCGCCGACGAGGCCCGGCAGAGCATCGCCGCCTACTATGCAGCTCGGGCGACCCGCGCCGGGCGCGCCGTCCAGGTCCTCCCCGAGCACCTGGTCCTGTGTGCCAGCACCAGCGAGGCCTATACGTGGTTGTTCCAGCTCCTGTGCGACCCCGGACAGAGCGTGCTCTACCCCAAGCCGAGCTACCCGCTGCTGGAGTTTCTCGCCGGGCTGGCGGCGGCGCGGCTTCAGCCCTACTCGCTTTCCTTCGACGGCGGGCGCACCGGCCGCTGGTGGCTCGACACGGCGGCACTGCACAAGGCGTGCACCGCCGACACCCGCGCCGTGGTGGTGGTGAGCCCGAACAACCCCACCGGCTCGCTGCTGCGGCGCTCCGAGCTGGGCGCCCTGTGCGCGCTGTGCCGCGAGCGCGACCTGGCCCTCATCGTCGACGAGGTCTTCGCGGACTACGCCCTCGGCAGCGCCCCGACCGAGCCCGCCGCGGCGGCGCGCGAGGCCGCCGATCCGCTCATCCACTCGGTGCTGGCGGCGGTGCAGGAGCTCGGCGCGGCGGCGCCGCTGTGCTTCGTCCTGTCCGGCCTGTCCAAGGTGCTCGGCCTGCCGCAGCTCAAGCTCGGCTGGGTGCACGTCGGCGGGCCCGAGCCGCTGCGCCGGCAGGCGCAGGACCGCCTGGAGCTCATCGCCGACACCTTCCTCTCGGTGGGCACGCCGGTGCAGCTGGCGGCGCCGCGGCTCCTCGGCGAGCAGCCGCGGGTGCGCGCCGCCATCGTCGCCCGCCTGCGCGAGAACCTGGAGCTCCTCGGCGCCGCCGTTCACGACACCGCCTGTCAGCTCCTGCCCGTCGAGGGCGGCTGGTACGCGGTGCTCCGCCTGCCGCGCCTCATGAGCGAGGAGGAGTGGGCGCTGCTCCTCTTGGAGCGCGACCGCGTGCTCGTCCACCCCGGCTACTTTTATGATTTCGCGCAGGAGGCGTATCTGGTGCTCAGCCTGCTGTGCCCGCCCGCGGTGCTCGCCGAGGGGGCGCGGCGGCTCGTGGCGCGGGTCGCCGCGGCCTGACCGCGACGGGACTTATTCGCCGGCCGCCAGCTGGGGCACAATAAGCAGACGCTCCGCGCTCATCCGTGGAGGCCGGGCGAGCGCGGCAGGCCCAGGCCGCTGCTGTCCCGCCCCTTTGACGACCCGAAAGGATCTACAAGTGCCGCCCAGCTCCCACCCCAACGCCCAGCTCATCGAACGCTTCTACACTGCCTTCGCCAGAGGCGACGCCGCGGCGATGTCGGCCTGCTACGCGCCCGATGCGACGTTCGCCGACCCGGTCTTCACCCTCAAAGGCGCGGCGATCGGCCAGATGTGGCACATGCTCGCCCAGGGCGCCCGCGAGTTCTCGCTCGAGTTTCGCGACATCTCTGCCGACGACACCTCGGGCCGCGCCCACTGGGAGGCCCGCTATCGGTTTTCCGGCACCGGCCGCAAGGTGCACAACATCATCGACGCCGAGTTCCGCCTGCGCGACGGCCTGATCGTCGACCATCGCGACCACTTCGACTTCTGGCGGTGGTCGCGGCAGGCGCTCGGGCTGCCCGGCGTGCTGCTCGGCTGGTCGCCGCTGCTGCACAACAAGGTCCGCGGCCAGGCAGCGGGCCGCCTGGCCGCCTTCGCCGCCAAGCAGGGCTAGCTTCGCCGTGAGCCGGGCGGTGCGGCGGTACGCCTGGGCGGGGTTCCGCTTCGCTGCGCGCCGTTCTGCGCGGCCCTGTACAGGCCCTACCCAGCTTCGCTATGAGCATCAACCCTGTTCCGGTCGGTGCAGCAGTGTGGCTGAGCTGGGCTCCGCTTAGCTCCGCGCCGTACTGCGCTGCCCTGCCCAGGCCCTACCCAGCTTCGCCGTACGCATAACCTTCACGGAGCTACACTCGGTGCCGTGAGCAGGGTGCGGACCGCCGCAGCCGGGTCGGCCGCCCCGAGCACGGCGCGGATGCAGGCCAGGCGCGCTCCGACCCGGCCGCAGGCCGCCGCGCGAGCCTCGTCGTCGATGCCGCCGAGCGCGAAGACCGGCACCGGCACCGCTGCGGTAAGCCGGCCGAGCGCCGCGACGCCCACCGGGTGGAC
>DAOMZC010000563.1:0-4827 GCA_035437965.1 Pseudomonadota bacterium | reverse complement strand
GCCGGGCTTGGGCTTGCGGCGGGCGGCGCGGGGCGCGGGCTCGCCAGGCTTGGGCTCGCGGGCGACGGCGGCACTGCCCACGCCGACGGCGCGCTGGTGAGGAGCCAGCAGGCGGTCCAGAAGGCGGCCCAGCGGGGGGCAACGGAGAGCGGACGAGGACGGACAGTCATGGCAATAGGATGTGCTGATACGTGCAGGTTGCCAGCCGCCGCCCCTGCGGCCAGGAGCCGACGACCGAATATTTTATGGACTTGCGGCCAGAGAGCGGCCAAGACGCGGCCTGTATCGGTCAGCTCGGCAGGCGCTGGCCCGCGCCGAGCCACGTCAGAAGAGGGCTTTAACACAAAGGACGGGCGGCGTCAGCTTGGTTGCGGCGGAAGGCGGCGCAGCGACGGAAGCGGCGGGCGGGCTCAGACCGGGATGCGGGCGAGGATGCAGATCTCGTCATCCGACTGCGTCACCGCCAGCTCGGCCGAGGCCTCGTAGCGGATGCGCGCCAGACCGGCCTGCGACGAGCCCTCGAGCGACTGGCGCTCGAGGCAGCGGATATAGGCGTCCAGGGCGTCGCCCTGGCTGACCTCGCCGATGAAGGTAATCAGGGTCTCGCGCTGCTTGGCGGTGGCGCTGTTGGTGACGCTGATCTCGGCGTGGCTGCCGAGGAGGCGCAGATCGTAGCGCGCCCACAGCGTCGAGGCGTACTTGGTCGCGTTCTCAAGCAGCTCGGAAGTCGTCATAGCGATCTGGTCGGCGGTCTCGGGCAGCATGGACATGCCGACGCAGAACTCGCGCACGAAGTGCCGCAGGTTCTTTATGTGAACCCAGACTGGAACCAGCTCGATATGAATCCAGGGAGGATTTCTCGCCAGCATTTTGCTACCGCAACGGCTCGAGACGCAGGAATGAAGGCGCCACGCATGCCAGCGGCTTCAACCCTTTGCTCTGCCAGGTGATGCCCTCATCGTACTGAAGCACGATGAAGTAGCGAGACTGAGGCTGCTGCTGCTTGATCGCCAGCAGCCAGTTTACGAGCGCCTTGATCCCCGCTGAGTTCAGGAATTCCAGGCCGGTCACGTCGAGCTGCAGGCCCTTTAAGCCGGTGCGCAGGACCGCAGGATGGACTCGTCGCACGAGAAATTCATCGAGCGCCGCACTGGCCTCACGCGCGTCGGAGTCGCCGCGCAGGATCACCGAGACGGTGCCATCGGCGTCAAGGACCTCGCCGGTCAGCGCGCCTACGTGGAGAGGTTCAAGTCCTAACCGGTTCATTGCATCACGTATTTACTAGATTGCCTGGACGGCGGATAGAGGGCAAGACTCGAGTTTGGCCACATGTGTATCGGCGAGTCTAGTTAAAGTTCTGACTGTCGCTGAGACTGTCGCTGAGACTGTCGCTGAGACTGCCGCTGCGACTTTCGCGACTTTCGCTATTGGGGGCCATTTCGCCCCCGCTGCTTCTTTGATTATAAGGCCAGCGCGGCCCGGGTGATCGCTGACAGTGGGGCAGATCGAAAAGATTTGCCCGATCTGGCAGGTTTGCGCCCTTGGCAAGGAGCTCTGCGACGAGGACACCGGGTCAGCTCGCGGTCCCGCTGGCCGCGGTCCCGCTGGCCGCGGTGTGGCGCGCGATGACCAGCGTCTGATCGTCTTCGAGCTCGGCGGAGCCGACGAAGCGCGAGACCTCGCCGAGGAGCAGCTCGCAGATCTCCTCGACGTTGCGGTTGTAGTTGCGCTGCACCGTCTGCCGCACCCGCCGGTCGCCGAACTGATCGCCGGTGGCGTTGGCCGCCTCGATGAGACCGTCGGTGTAGCAGATGAGCAGATCGCCGGGCGTGAACGGCTGGGTGTTGGCGCTGAACTTGGCGGTGTCCCCCGAGCCGAGCGGCGAGCCGGCGGCGACGAGCGGGATGAACGGCTTCTGCTGGTCGCGGGCGCGAAAGAGCAGCGGGAAGGCGTGGGCGCCGCTGGCGAAGGTGAGCTGCGACTCTTTGGTGTCGATGATGGCGGCGAAGCAGCTCATCGTGAACTTGCCGCGCGTCGTCGACCAGATCGCCTGGTTCAGGCGCGACAGCAGCATCTCGGGCCGCAGGGCGCTTACGTGATCCTGGTGCATCTGCGCCGCGCAGCCGTAGGCCATGGCGCCGACCACCGCCGAGCCGATGCCGTGACCGACGACGTCGGCGAGCACCAGCATGGTGCGGTTCTCGTCGAGCGGGTAGTAGTGCCACCAGTCGCCCGAGAGCTTGGTCGCGCTGCGGTACACGCCGCACATCTGCAGCGGCCCGCGGGCGATGCGCCGCACATCGGGCATCAGCGTCTGCTGCACGACCTGGGCGTCCTGCAGCTCCTGCTCGACCCGGGTGGCGTGCTCCTCACCGGCGAGCTGGGCCTGCTGCAGCAGCTGCACCTGCTCGGCCATGGCGTTCAAGCGCTCGGCGGTGCCCGACAGGTACGGCACGTCCTGGGGGTCCAGGCGCGCCTCGAAGTGCCCCATCGCCATCTGCTCGACGACCTCCTGCACCCGCAGCGCCTGCACGAGCTGCTTGCGATCGGCGGTGAGCAGCATGCCGAGCGCCGCCCCCAGGCCCAGAAGGCCCAAAAGGATCGGCAGCCAGGCCGGCACCCGCGGCGGGGCCAGGGTCAGCACCACCTTGCTCAGATCGTCCTCGAGCCCGGCGGTGGTCATGACCATGTAGAGGGTCGCCAGGGTCTGGTTGTTGTGGCGCACCGGCTGGGCGATGAGCACCCGCTGCTCGGTCGGCGAGTCCTCGGCGCGCGGGACAAAGCCGCCGTTTATCGACTCGCGCACCGCCTGCTCGGCCGGCCCGGCGATCTGCTTGCCGACCCGCCCGGGGTCGGAGCTGGCGATCACCGCCAGGTCCTTGTCCTTGCTGTCGATGATGCCGATCTCGACGAGCTCGGGATCGGTCTGGGTCGCCAGATCGAGCTCGGTCTGGATGCGCTTGATGTCCCCCTTGTCGAGCGCCGCGCCGATGCGCGGGGAAAGGCGCGCCACGCGCTTGTCGGCGCGCAGGTGCACCGACTCGAACGCCACTTTCTGGGCGGTCAGCTGGGCGCGCCGCCCCGGGCTGTCGGTGAGCGAGACCACGAGCTGGATGAGCAGGCAGAGGATGCCGCCCCCAGCGATCAGCAGCGAGAGTCGTTGTTCCGACATGCGATCGCGCCTACCCCCTTCTTTGATTAATCAGGTCTCGAGCCGGCGCAGCACCATCACCGTCACATCGTCCTGGCGCGTCCGTGACCAGGCCATCACGTCGTCGACGATGCCGTCACGGATCTTCTGCGCCGACGGCATCGACAGGCTGCCCTGGCGGATCAGCATGTCGCGCAGACGGTCGATGTTGTACTGCACACCCTGCGGGTTTTTCGCTTCGGTGATGCCATCGGTATATAGCACCATCGCATCCCCCGGTTGGAGCTCGATTTCATGCTCCTCGAGAAATGCGCCGATATCGTCTTGCAGGCCGAGCCACGTGCCGTCGGTCGCCAGGGTGTCGACCTGGTGGGTGGCGCGGCGGTAGATAAGGATCGACTCGTGGGCGCCGGCATAGGTGAACTTGCCGCCGCCCAGGTGCTTGAGCAGCACCATGGTCATGTAGTTGTCGTCGTGCATGCGGGTGCGGAGGTTGTCGTGCAGCGCTGCGTTTACCACCCGCAGCACCTCGCGCGGGGAGTACTTCTGCCCGACCTCGGGCGACTGGCGGGCGATCGCCGACAGCATGCTCTGCACCATCATCATGATGAGGCCCGGGGTCACGCCGTGGCCCGACACGTCGCCGATCGCCAGCCAGCTGCCGCCGCTGGCCTGGTGCAGGTCGTAGAAGTCGCCGCCCACCTCCTCGGCCGGCACCATGCGCGCGGCGACATCGTAGCCATCGAGCGCCGGCTGCGCCGGCAGGAGCAGGGTCTGGATCACGGTCGCGATCTCCATCTCGCGCTCCAGCCGCTCTTTGGAGCGCAGCTCGTCGCGCGAGATCCGCAGCTTGGCGATCATGTCGTTGAAGGCGCGAGCCAGGGCGCCGATCTCGTCGGTGCCGCCGATCGGCACCACCGTGTCGAGCTCACCGCTGGCGACCAGCGTCGTCGCCGCCGCCAGCCGGCTCACCCGCCGCGACATCGTGTTGGCGAGCACCAGGGCGGCCAGGATCGCCACCGCGAAGGCGAAAAAGCCGAGCTTGAACAGGAAGTTGCGGATCTGGTAGTAGGGCTTGAGCGCCTCGTCGAGCGAGCGCAGCATGACGAAGTAGGTCTCGCTGGCGGTCTTTTCGTCCTTGTGGGCGTCCAGGCCGGCCACCGGCGAGATGCGCATGAGGTAGGTCTGGCCGGCGATGCGGATCGGCGGCGGCGCCTGCCCGCCGGCCTGGGCGCGGGCCCGCCGCACCGCCTCGGTCAGCTCGGCCCGGTGCGACTCCAGGTGGCCGTCGATCGCCGCCGCGGTCAGCCGCCCCTGGGTGAGCAGGATCAGATCGGTGCTGGTCATGCGGCGGATGCGCGCCACCACGGCGTTATTGACCTGGACGCCGGTGATGAGGATGCCGCCGGTGCGGTTGGCCAGGGTCACCGCCTGACCGGTGACGCGGTATAGCTCGCCCTCCAGCGCCCAGGCGGCAGAGAACTCGCGGCGCGCGTTCTCGTTCTCCATCGACTCGATGAAGCCGGGCGGGATGCTGACCTTGCTGCCCGAGCTGCCGACGTTGGCGCGGATCTCGCCATCGGGGCTGGCGAGGATGAGCAGGTCCGAGCCGACGACCTCGCGCATGTCGCTGGCGACGTCGGTGATCGTCTGCTTGTCCATCTGCGCCGAGTACG
>DAOMZC010000562.1:0-4829 GCA_035437965.1 Pseudomonadota bacterium | reverse complement strand
GCCCGAGCTGCGCGTCGACTTCGGCGTCCTCATGCTCGCCGGGGCGACCGCCGGCCTCCCGCCGCTGACCGAGGCCGCCCTCGCTGCCGCCGCTTTCTGGGCGACGCCCGACGATCGCTCGGCCGCCCTGCGCGGTCCCGAGGCCCCGGCGCCGGGCAAGCCGCGCGAGCGCGAGGTCAAGCCGGCGCGCCCCGCCCAGCGCCCCACTCAGAGCGCCAAGGACGCCGCCAAGCCCAGCACCAACCCACCGGTCGAGCTGCCGACCCTGGAGGGCGAGAAGAACCCGATCATGCGGCGCCTCATCCGCCGCCTGCAGCGCCAGTTCGGGCTGTCCGGCTACCGCCCGGGACAGGAGGCCGCCATCCGCGCCCTGGTCGACGGGCGCGACGTGCTCGGGATCATGCCCACCGGGGCCGGCAAGTCGCTCATCTATCAGCTGACCGCGTTCGAGCTGCCCGGCGTCACCGTGGTGGTCTCGCCGCTGCTCGCGCTCATGCGCGACCAGGAGGTCAAGCTGCGGCGCACCGGCGTGGTGGCGGCGCGCCTGGACTCGACGCAGACCACCCGCGAGACCAACAAGACCCTAGACGACATCGAGGAGGGCAAGCGCAAGCTCATCTACGTCACCCCCGAGCGCGCCGCCTCGGGCAAGCTCGAGGACGAGCTCGGCGGCCAGAAGGTGAGCCTGTTCGTCGTCGACGAGGCCCACTGCGTCTCCGAGTGGGGCCACGACTTCCGACCGTCGTATCTGTTCCTCCAGCGCGCCATCGACCAGCTCGGGCGGCCGCCGGTGTGCGCGCTGACCGCGACCGCGACGCCGCAGGTCGCCCTGGACATCACCGCCCAGCTCAGCCTGAAAAATCCCGAGATCATCCACACCGGCTTTGACCGCCCCTCGCTGAGCTTCGAGGTGCGCGAGACCGGCGACGAGAAGGCCCAGGTCAAGCGACTGCTGCGCCTCATCCGCAAGATCCAGGGCTCGGTGATCATCTACTGCTCGACGATCCGCACCGTCGAGGCGATCGCCGGCGCGCTGCCCGTGCTGGGGCTCAAGGTCGGCATGTACCACGGCAAGATGACCAAGGCCGACCGCGACGCGGCGCAGCACGCCTTCATGCGCAACAACCCCCGCATCATGGTCGCCACCAACGCCTTCGGCCTCGGCGTCGACAAGCCGGACATCCGCGCCGTCATCCACTACAACGTGCCGGGCTCGATGGAGGCGTACTACCAGGAGGCCGGCCGCGCCGGTCGCGACGGCCGCCCGAGCCGCTGCATCCTGCTTTACAACCCGCAGGACGAGCAGGTGCAGAACTTCTTCGTCGCCGGCAAGTACCCGACGCGCAGCGACGTGATGTCGGTGTGGCAGGCGCTGCGCGACGGCGCCGACAACCTGCGCGAGCTGGCCCTGGCGGCGAGCGTGTCGCAGTCCAAGACCCGCGTGGTGCTCAACATCTTCAAGGAGCTCGACCTGATGGTCGAGCAGCCCAGCCAGGTGTTCACCCCGTCGGGCAAGGAGACCGACGAGCTGACCCTGGGCCGCGCCGCCGAGTCGTACCGCAAGCGCCGCGAGGGCGACCGCGACCGCCTGGCCTACATGATCCGCTACGCCCAGTCGACGCGCTGCCGCATCCAGATCCTCCTTGAGTACTTCGGCGAGAAGACGCCGCCGCTGTGCCGGCGCTGCGACAACTGCACCAACTACGGGGACGACGCCGCCGTCGAGCGCGCGCCCGAGCTGGTGGTGCCGGCGGAGCCCGGCGAGGGCGAGGACGAAGACGGCAACCCGATCGCGGTTACGCGCCAGCCCGAGCCCGCCGCCGCTCCCAAGCCGCCGCGCAAGGACAGCCTGTTCTTTTAACGCGATTCCTTCGTCCGCACGCACCCAGCCCTAGCCTACGAGGTCCGTAACTCCCATGTCCGACTCTGCTTCCGCTCCCACCGAGCTTCATTCCTTCGAAGAGTTCTGGCCGCACTACGTCCGCCAGCACCTGAACCCGGTAAATCGCGCGCTGCACTTCGTCGGGCTGTCGCTGGCGATGCGGCTGACCTGGAAGGGAGTGCGCGAGCGGCGGCTCCTGCCGATCCTCTTGGCGCCGCTGGCCGGCTACGGACTGTCCTGGGTCGGCCACTTTGTCTTTGAGCAGAACAAGCCGGCCTCGTTCTCCTATCCGCGGTGGTCGCTGCGCGGCGATTTCCGGATGTGGAACCGGATGCTGCGCCGCAAGATGGGCGAGGAGCTGGAGCGTGCCACCGCCGTCGCGGGCGCTTCGCCGTAGGGTGAGCGGCCCGCACGTTTATAAGTGAACCATCTGGTACAGCTGGGTGGACGCAATGGGACGCTGAATGCACGAGGGTCGGCAAGGCCGGTCCGCGGTGGTGCGGCAACCTGGCGGAATCGCGAGGGCCGCCCGGCGTGAGGGCGGGGTCGAACCTTCGGCACTGTAGTTGCTGCGGCAGTCAGGTAGCTACTTGGATGGCAGGGCGCTCGTCGGGAGGCCCTGCAAGCAAGGTGCATGATGCGGCAGCTTACTCTGATGATCGGGTGGATGTTGGGCGTTGGGCTGGCGGTTGCTCCCGCCGGCGCGGGGGCGGAGCTGGGGCCGCTGCGTCAGCTGTGCGCGGCGGCGGAGCAGGTGGCCGATGTCGAGCCGGACGCGGTGCAGGTGGTCCGTCGCGAGGTCCGCTCGGTGGTCCGGGAAGAGCTGCGGTCGGCGGTGCGCGCCGAGGTCGCGCGCGATGTGCCGCGCGGTCGCGCCGCCGCGAACGGAGCACGCGCCGACAATGCCGCCGCCGACACCCGGGGTGCCGCCGCCTCCGCCGGTGAGGCCGCCGCGCAGGCGCAGCAGGCGCGCCGCAACCAGGACGTAGCGGCGGCGCGCGCTCGCGGCCAGGGCCACCCCCCGCTGACCGAGAACCCGGTCCCCCGGCCCAGCGTCCGCTAAGCGCCCGCTTACCAGGCCGAGAAGCTGAACGTCGCGCCCAGGTAGGCCAGGGGCTTGACGTAGTGAAACGAGCCGTCGGTCGAGCCGTTGTAGATCGCCGCTCCCCCGACGAAGAAGTCCAGCCACCGCTTGGCCTCGATGGTCAGCGCCAGATCGGCGGTGAAGAACTGGTCCTCGCGGCGGGCCCCGGCCGTCGGCTCGGCATCGAAGCGGCGCAGCAGCAACAGGCACCACAGGTCGAGCCCCAGGCGCTTGTGCGGGCGGCTGCGCAGGTGCAGCCAGGGGCCGTGCGCCCAGGCGCGGTAGTCGCCGCCCGGGTTGTCTTCGGGCTGCGGCTCGCGGAGCTGCTCGCGCAGCGCCTCGTAGCCCAGGCTGACGCTCAGCGGCTGGCTGCCCAGGCCCAGGGTCAGCTCGGCCTGCAGCTCGTGCGTGTGGCCGGTCAGAAATCGGAACTCGTCGCCGAAGTAGCTCCGGTACTGCCCGATGTACAGGAGGCCGACCGTCAGCGGGAAGCGCGCCGTCAGCCGCCGGCGGTAGCCGAGGCGCCCCTCGCCGTCGATGAAGAACGGCTGCCCGCCCAGGCCGGCGACGCCCAGGGTGGCGGTGAGCTGCACCTGGTCCGCCGCGCCCAGGTAGCGGTACCCGAGCCACAGCGAGTTATGGAGCAAGCTGTACTGACCGAGCAGGAACTGCGGCCTGTAGGTAAAGGTGTCGCCGAGCTGCAGGTTGATCGCCTTGAGCAGCCGGAGCCGCAGGCTGCCGACGATGAGCGCGTTGCCGTCCATGCTCGGGCCGGCGTCCTTTTGCCAGGCGAGCAGGTCGGTCAGCGGGACGTTGCCGTCGTACTCCAGGCCCACCGTCAGCGAGCCGCTCAGCCGCTTGGGCCCGGCGAGCGCCCGATGAGAGTCAAGGCCCAGGCCGCGCGAGGCGCGCTCGGTCTCGACCTGGGCGCGGTCGAGCGCTCCCAGATCCTTATAAAGAAGACCGAGGAACAGCCGCGCCGAAGCGGTGACCTCGGGATCGACGGCGCGGACGGCGGCGAGCAGGTGGGCCTCGGCCGGGCCGAGATCGCCGTTCCGGTAGTAGCAGATGCCCAGAAGGAGCCGCAGCTCAAGGTCGGTCGGCGACGCCTGCAGCGCCCGCTTCAGCAGCGGGATGGCGGCGGCGTGCTGCTGGTCACGAACCTGCGCGAGAGCCGCGGCGAGAGCGGCTTCAGCCTCGGCCGGGGCGGCAGGGTTGGCCGGAGCGGCGGGCGCCGTCGGCTCGGCCGAGGAGGCGGACGGCTGGCCGCCAAGGACCAGCCCCGCTGCCAAGCCTGCGACCAGCCCGACCCTGCACATCAGCCTCATCGTACCGACAATTCATCGGCTTGTGCACCAGCAGCTGGGTCGAGCCTGCCGAATGCAAAGCCCTTCCGGCCACGGGAATCCGCCGGCCTACCGCGTGATGTCGACCCGATAGACTCCGTTTCCCGAGGTGGCGGTTCCGGTGATGCGCGTCGTGCCCGGCTTGCGCTCGACCTTGGTGCCGGTGCCTGCCTGAAGCGTGCCGCTGAAAGTGAGGTTGAGCGTGACCGAGCCGGTCAGCTCGCCGCTCACCGCCAGCGCGCCGGCCAGGGTGCCGTCGAGGGTGCCGGTCGGGATGTTCTTGAGCTGCATGTTGAGCGCCGGCAGGGCGCCGGCGCTGGTGTCGTAGACCAGCTTGCCGTCGTCCGAGTAGGCGACGAGCTCCTCAAACAGGCGCATTCCCTTGTTCGCCGAGGCCCCTTGATCCACCTGGCCGGTGACCTTGAGCGTGCCTGCTGCAAGGCCAGTGGTCACCTGGGGTGGGATATTGGCGCTGCTCGCGGCGTTGAAGCCGTCAAAGCCAAGCTGGATCGCCTTG
>DAOMZC010000561.1:0-4837 GCA_035437965.1 Pseudomonadota bacterium | reverse complement strand
GGAGCGAGAGCTCGCTGGCCGCGGGGCTGGCCACGGCACCGCTGTGCGCCTGGTTCGTCGCCGAGGTCCAAGCGGCCGGCGTGCTGGGAACCCTGCTCCCCGGGCTGCTCGGGGAGGTGGTGGTGCTGCCGCTGGGACTTTTTAGCTCGCTGCTCGGACTTTTCTGGCCAGCCGCGGGCCAGTGGGGGCTGGCAGCGGCGGTCACCGCGGCTGCCTGGATGGTCCGCGCCGCCACCGCGATCGCGCAGCTCGGCGGCGTGGCGAGCGTCCCGGCGCCCCATCCGCTGCTCGCCCTGGCCTGGTGGCTAGGCCTTGGCCTGGGCGCTGTCGGCCGGCGCTGGGGCGGCTTTCTCTGCGCGGCCGCGCTGCTCGGCTATCTGGTCCTGTGGCGCCTGCCCAGCGGCGAGCTGCGGGTCACCTTCCTCGACGTCGGCCAAGGGGATGCGATCGTCGCTGAGCTGCCGCAAGGCGGCGTCATGGTGGTGGATGCCGGCCTGGCCTCCAGCACGGGCGCCGACCTTGGGGAGCGGGTCGTCGTTCCATTTCTTCGCCGGCGCGGCTACCGGCGGATCGACCTGGTCGTCGCCTCCCACCCGCACCCCGATCACACGGGCGGCCTGGCCGCGGTCCTCCGCAGCTTCCCGGTGGGTGAGCTGTGGGCGGCACCCGCAGCGACCGCGGAGACCACACCAGGCGAGAGCCGCTCTGCCGCGGCCCCAGCGGAGCCTCAAGACGCGACAGAGCGCAGCCCGCGAGCCGTCCGCGAGCTTACCGATCCGGCGTGGCCGCGCCTGCTGCAGCTGGCCGCGCAGCGCCACGTCGCGCTCACCCCGCCGCGCTCGCAGCGGCTGCACGGGGTCCAGATAGAGGTCCTCGGTCCCTGCCGAGCCAGCGTCGACGAGCCGTGCACCGTCGAGTCCCGCGCCGAGTGGCGACCCAACGACAACTCACTGGTCCTGCGCCTGAGCTACGCCGGGCGGACCATCCTCCTTCCGGGCGACATCGAGCTGGCTGCGGAGCTGGCGCTCCTAGACCGCTTCGACGACCGCCGCGACGACCGCCGCGACGACCGCCAGGCCGACCAGCCCAGCGCTCACCCTGACAGCCTGCCCGGCGATCGCCAAAGCAGCCCTCCTGACGATCGCCAAAAGGGCCTTGCAGCTGATTCGGCCGCCGATCGCCCTGGCGATCCGGACCGGCCCGCCGGTCGCCCGGTTCAGCGACCACTCCGAGCGCCTACCCCGCCCCCCGGCCTCCTCCAAGCGGATGTACTCAAGGCCCCCCATCACTGCAGCCGCACGAGCTCGAGCGAGTCCCTGGTTGCCGCCGTACGACCGCAGTGGGTGATCTGCTCCCTCGGAGCCTACAACCGCTATCGCTTCCCCCACGCAGAAGTGCTCAAGCGCTACCGAGACGCCGGCAGCCGCATACTGCGCACCGACGCCGACGGCGCCGTAGAGTTCCGCATCGACGCCGCCGGCAACCTGCGCCACCAAAGCTTCGCGAGGCCGCAGTAGCACTACGTCTTCCGCGCCCCCAGCCATCCTTTCGGGAGCCCATAGGCGTGGGCCGACCGGAGATCCTTTTTTGTCAGCGCCAGCTGGCAAAACAAAATAAGGATCGCAGGGAAGGGGGACCCACGCCGGTGCATCTAGTGCGCGCGGCACTCTAGCCGCAGCCGGTAAAATTTTCTGCTTGCGTTCAAAAGCGAGCCACGATACAAGTGCCCTCCACCTCCTTTAGGAGGAGTGGCCGAGTGGACGAAGGCGGCGGTCTTGAAAACCGCAGCGCGAAAGCGCCGGGGGTTCGAATCCCTCCTCCTCCGCTGGCGTGACAATCAAAGAGCGTGACGTAAGGCAAGACGAAAGTGGCCAGCCGCCAGAGTCCGCCCAGCCAGTCGCCCAGATTTAAGGATTTCAGGGCTACTCGGCACGCGCTCAGCTCGGCTGTGTCAGGAGAGATGACCGAGAGGCCGATGGTGCTCGCTTGCTAAGCGAGTGTACTGCCATAAGCGGTACCGCGGGTTCGAATCCCGCTCTCTCCGCCAACAAAAGTCTTTACTCGGGCGCAGGTTGTTTTGTATATACGCGCTCGTAAGCAGCCATAGCTCAGCTGGATAGAGCATCGGTCTACGGAACCGAGGGTCGGAGGTTCGAATCCTTCTGGCTGCGCTTCTCGCGTCTGGATCTGCACAACTTGAGTGGTTTTCCTGTCCCTGACGAACGCTGGATGCGGCTCGCGCTTGCAGAGGCGGCTCAGTCGGCGATGCTGGGCGAGGTCCCGATCGGGGCAGTTGTCGTGCTGGGTCAGGATGTAATCGGCATCGCAGGCAACCGTCGAGAGAGCCTGAACGATCCAACGGCCCACGCCGAGGTCCTGGCGCTCCGCCAGGCGGCGCGCCTCCTGGGAAGCTGGCGACTCGATGCGGCAGCTCTCTATGTGACGCAGGAGCCGTGTCCGATGTGCGCCGGAGCCCTGGTCAATGCGCGGCTCGCGCGACTCATCTATGGCTGCCCGAATCCGAACGCAGGGGCCGTTCAGACCCTGTTTGCCGTCGTGGATGACCCCCGCCTCAACCACCGGGTGCAGTGGACAGGGGGAGTCCTTGCGGCCGAGTGCGCCGGCCTGATGCGCGACTTCTTCGCGCGCATGCGAGTCGACGCCAAGCAGGGCCTGGCGACTGCGGTGCAGCGACACCAGCGTTATGTTCGTCAGTGAGGCTGCCAGTCTTTGGCGGTCTTTTGGCCAGTCTTTTGGAGAGATGGCAGAGTTGGTCGATTGCGCCTGATTCGAAATCAGGTGTACCCGTAAGGGTACCGGGGGTTCGAATCCCTCTCTCTCCGCACAGGGGCGTGCAGCAGGCATGGCCCACATATAGCGAGGCACGGCCAAGCGGCCGCTTCTTGCATGCAGGGACCATAACCTGGCCAATACCTGGAGAGGTGACCGAGTGGCCGAAGGTGCACGATTGGAAATCGTGTGTGTCGAAAGGCACCGCGGGTTCGAATCCCGCCCTCTCCGCTAGCGCGACCGGCAGTTGTCAGGTATCTCTACAGATACCTTTTGGGGAACCAAATATTTTTGGGGCGTCTTGTGGACGACCCACCTCAGCTATGGCTGCGGGCGACGGAAAGTTGATGAACTCCGCCAGGCCAGGAATGGAGCAACGGTAGTCGACGGACCGGGTGCCCGCAGCCACCTTTTTTCGCGAACAAATCCCTTGCCTTACGTCACCCTCCGATGTTCCATGCGGCCATGTCTTACTTGGTCCTGGCGCGCAAGTATCGGCCTCAGACTTTCGAGCAGGTAATAGGCCAGGAACACGTCACGCGGACCTTGCAGAACGCGATCGAGCGTGGGCGCATCCACCACGCGTTCCTGTTCTGCGGCGGTCGCGGCACCGGCAAGACGACGACCGCGCGCATCCTCGCCAAGGCTCTGTCCTGCGTGAACGCGCCGACGCCGCAGCCGTGCAACGTCTGCCCCGCCTGCGTCGAGATCACCCAGGGCACCTCGGTGGACGTCCAGGAAATCGACGCTGCGTCGCAGAACCGCGTCGAGGACATCCGCGACCTGCGTGAGGCCATCCGCTACGCGCCGGTGCGCGGCAAAAAGAAGCTCTACATCCTCGACGAAGTCCACATGCTGTCGACGAGCGCGTTCAACGCCCTGCTCAAGACGCTGGAGGAGCCGCCGCCGCACGCGGTGTTCGTCTTCGCGACCACCGATCCGCACAAGCTGCCGCAGACGATCCTCTCGCGCGTGCAGCGCTATGACTTCAAGCTGGTCCCGACCAGCCGCCTGGTCGAGCACCTGGCGGACGTGCTCGGGCAGGAGGGGCTGCAGTTCGAGCGCAGCGCGCTGTCGCTCATCGCTCGCGAGGGGGCGGGCTCGGTGCGCGACTCGCTGTCGCTGCTCGATCAGGTCCTGGCGTCGGCGCAGGGGCCGCTCACCGAGGCGCAGGCGGCGGCGGTGCTCGGCGTCGCCGATCGGGGGCTCATCCTCGGGCTCGGGCGGGCGATCCTCCAGCGCAACGCCGGTGAGGCGGTGTCCCTGGTGGCGCACGCCTACGAGCGCGGCTTCGATCTGGTGCAGCTCGCGCGCACCCTGCTTGCCCACCTGCGCGACCTGGTGATCGTGTCGGTGGTCAAGGACCCGCTGCCGCTCCTCGATGTCACCGCTGGGGAGCTCGACGAGCTGCGCGCCCAGGCTGCCCTGGCCAAGGGCCGGGTCGAGCTGCTCTTTGATCGCATGGTCCGGGTGGCGGAAGAGACCTCGCGCGCCGCGCTGACCCGCTACGTCCTTGAGGTGGGGCTCGTCGAGCTGTGCAGCGTCGAGCCGCTGCAGCCGGTCGGGGAGCTGATCGAGCGGCTCGAGCTGATGGAAGAGCGGCTCGCCGGCAAGGCGCCGCCCGCCGGAGGACGCGGTGGCGCGCCGCCCGCCGGACCCGGTGGCGGCCGATCGTCAGCCGGCGGAGGCGGGTACGGCGAAGGGGCCACCCCAGCTCCCTCAGGGGCACCCGGAAGGCACAGCGGCGCGGCGGGGCCGAGCATGTCCGCCGCAGCGAACACGGCGGCCGGGCCAAGCACAGCGACCGGGCCGGGCATGTCGAGTGGAGCGAATACATCAGCCGGGCCAGGCATGTCGGCCGGAGCGAATATGTCGGCCGGGCCAAGCATAGCGGCCGGGCCGGGCATGGCGAGCGGAGCGAATACGTCGGCCGGGCCGGGCATGGCGAGCGGAGCGAATACGCCGGCCGGGCCGGGCATGGCGAGCGGAGCGAATACGCCGGCCGGGCCGGGCATCGTGACGGGACCAGGCATGTCGGCCGGGCTGG
>DAOMZC010000560.1:0-4841 GCA_035437965.1 Pseudomonadota bacterium | reverse complement strand
GCGGTGCTGGCGCTCGCCGAGCTCAAGGCGAAGATGGGGCTCCTGCCGGCCGCCGCGACCGAGACCAAGGCGCTGCCGCAGTCGGGCAGCAAGCCCGCCGACAAGGCCCCAGACAAGTCCCCAGATAAGGCCGCGGACAAAGCGGGCGACAAGCCCGCCCGTCCCGAAGGCAGCGGAGCCGACGCCGCGCCCGGCACCCCAGCTACCGATCCCGCCCAGTAGTCCGCGTTTCCCCAGCCATCACGAAAAAAAACGGAGCGCGGGCGCGCTCCGTTCGACCGTAATCGACCTTATTGGGGGTCGATTACCAGGTGTTGCCTTCCTACCTGGGCTCGATCACCAAGAGGATGTTGCCTTCCTGGACCGGGTCGCTTTCCTTGATCCGGATCTCGACGATGATCCCGGCGCAGCCGGCTTCGACGGGCATCTCCATCTTCATCGACTCCATGATGATGACGGTGTCCTCTTCTGCGACCTCGCTGCCTACGGAGGTCGTGATCTTCCAGATCGTGCCGGCGATCGGGGCGGCGACTTGGTGCTTGCGTTTCTGCGACATGGCTCCCTTTCCAGATGCGTGTGGTGTCCGGCAGGAGCCGCCGCGCGCGACTGCGGCGGCGGCCCGCTACGGCTTACTTGACCGGCGGCGAGTCGACCAGCGCGCCGAGCTGCGCCGGCACCGCCTTGAACTTCAGGGCGGCCGAGATCCCGTCGACAAACCGATAGTTCCCCTTGTCGTCCTTGGCGAAGACGCAGCGCTTCATGAGATCTTCGTTGGGGTACTTGGTATCGCCATTTTTGATGATTGTACCGTCCCCGTCCCTACAGGTGTCGACCAGCGCCGGCATTTTGTTCGGGTCCGCGGCCCAGAACGTCTCGATGCCGTCGCCGTCGACGTCCATGTCGGGCAGCGCGTGGCCCTCACCGTCCCGCTTCAGGCCCAGCACCGTGGCGAGCGCCCCGTTGGCCCACACCGCGTCGAACAGCGACTGCGGCGGCGTCAGGAAGCCCTTGACCGTGATCTTGTCCAGGCGCGCTAGGCTCACCGCCTCGAGCACGCCGCCGAGCAGGGCGTTGTCCAGGTAGACCTTGTCGCCGACCTGGCGGAAGAGCCCTTCGACCCGCGCCCCCGACAGCTCCAGATCGAGCGCCGCGTCCTTGACGAGCGGCAGCTGGACGCGGAACAGCGCCGGACCCGCCGACAGCTTGTTGGCCTTGACCGAGCCGCTGGTGAACGTCAACAGCGGCTGCTGCTGCGCGTTCAAGGACAGCTTCTGCACATCGAACTTGACGTTGTTGTCGCGGAACGGATCGCAGCCGGCGGAGTTATCGGGGATGCCGTCGCAGTTGTAGTCGATGCCGTCGCAGCGCTCGATGCCGGCGGTGATCGGGGTGCCCATCTTGGCCGGGTGGCGGAGGGTCGCCAGCGGCACCGGACCCGTATCGGTAGGCACCATCGGCGAGTTGGCGCGGTCGTCACAGTCGCCGTCAGCGACCGAGACTCCGTCGCCGTCCATGTCCATCATCGCCGACATGCCGGTCGCCGGCGTCTTCTTGGTCGGGTTGTCGGCGAGGCCGTCGCAGTCGTCGTCCATGCGGTTGTTGACGTCCTCCGCCGCGCCCGGGCGGACGGTCTTTTCCTGGTCGTTGCAGTCGCCCTTGGCGGCGTTGCTGTCCGATTCCCAGTTGGTGTCGGCGTTGTCCTTGTCGCGATCCTGGTTGAACTGGCCCAGGTACAGGGCGAACTTGGTGCAGCTCGCGTCGCCGGCGGTCGGTCCGAAGAACTCGATCGGGATGACGATGTCGTGGCGCTCGGTGAACACCGACTCCAGCTCGGAGTTGGCGAGCGACGAGACGGCCCCCAGCTTGTTGTCGATCTTGCCGTCCTTGTCGAGGTCGAAGCCCTGGTTCTGGGCGGCGATCTCCAGGCTCGCGATGACCACCGTCTTTTGTCCCTTGCGGAAATCGATGCTCGGGCCGGAGCACTCGGGCACCGGGGTGAACGGGTTCACCTTGGGCGGCGGCGGCGGCGGCGGCGGCATCATCATCATCATCATATCCATGCCGTCGTCGCCGCAGCCGGCGACCCCGCCGAGCGACAGGAGGCCGGACAAGCAGAGGGCCGGAGACACAACACGGAGTCGCTGCTTCGCTTGGGACATGCGGGGGAGCTCCTTAATCAACCAAAGGGTCGGGAAAAGGGGTCGGGGCCGGGCAGACTCGGCGGCTGGGATCCGCTCGCGGCCGGCGGACCGCCGGTGAACTGCCCGGCCGGCGGACTGCGAGCGCGGCAATCGTTACAATCCGTCGTCGACGCCGTCAAGGCCGCAGTTTGAGCGGTCTTGTTCCCAGAAGAAGCGGCGCAGAAGAAGCGGCGGTAGAAGTGGTGCCGGAAGCTGCGCCGCCGGAGCGGCCAGTGGTTGCGCTGACCGCCGCGCGCGTGCTACGTCGCGACAATGCGACGCTGTGTCCGTGCCGCCGACCGGCAAAAGCCTTGTCGGCCGACCGCCCCAGGTCGAGCGCTGCCCGGCTGGCTGCTGGGGCCGGTGGCGCTCGCCGCGGTGCTCTTGCCAGCAGGCGACCTCGGGGCCCATCCGCAGTTCGCGCTGTCGACGGTGAATCGCTACGGTAAGGTGGTCCTGCAGGGACCGCGGCAGACGCGCGTTTTCTACACCCTGATGGTCGGGGACGTACCGGCGCTGCCGCTGCGGCAGCAGGCCGACCGCAACGGCGACGGAGTGCTTGATGAGGGCGAGCAGGCCGGCCTCGCGGCCCAGCTGCGCGAGCGGGTCGTCGCAGGGGTCCACCTGTACAGCGGCGGCGCGGAGGTTGCCATTCCCTGGGAGTCCACCCCGCTGCGCCTGGACAGCCCGGCGGTGGCCGCCACTGCATTTGCCTGCGAGGTCACCGCGACCCTCCCCGCGGCGGCGAGCGGCTCCGTCACCGAGCTGCGCTACGACGATCGAGTCGAGCTGCCGCCACCCGGCGAGATCGAGCTGCGTGTCGAAGAGGGCCCCGGCATGCGCGTCCTATCGACCCAGAGCAGCGTCGCGACCCCGGCGACCGCCGGCGGGGCAGGGTCGGCGCTGGTCTTTCAGTGGTCCGGGCCGCCGCGCTCGTCGGTCTCGGATCGCTCGGTCAGCATTCGCTATGAGGCGGCGACCCAGGATGCGGCGGCCGTGCGGCGACGTCCTTCGTGGCTCAAGTCGCACTGGCAGTGGCTGCTCGGCGCGCTGCTCGCGCTGGTCGCGGGGCTCGGTCTGCTGCGCCGCCGCCGGTAGGAGTTTATAGAGCCTGGTGAGCGATGGCGTCCGGGTACCTTCGGCGACCGGCCGGCGCGCGGCGGACTACCTGTCTGCTGAGCGGCTTGAATCGGGGGGCGGCTCACGCAGCCGCCAGAGTCCCTCCTCATCGATGGTGGCGCGCCCTTCGGCCTGCAGCTTGCGCAGGTGAGCGAGCAGCGAGGCGGCAGCCAGCCAGTGCACCGCCGGGCTCGTATCTGCATACACGACCCGGACGAGCTCCTGCACCGAGCCCGCCGACTGACGCAGCGCCGCGAGCACCTTCTCTTCGCGCTGCAGGCGGTGGCTTATGTAAAAGCGCAGCAGCCCCGTCGGGTCTTGCACTGCAGCACCATGGGCCGGCCACAGGCGCCGCGGCCCGGCGTCCAGCAGCCGCTGCAGCGACGCCAGGTACAGCCGCATGTCGCCATCGTCGTCGGGATGGACGACGATCGTGCCCACCGAGGCGACCATGTCTCCGACGATGAGCTCGCCGCTCGACTCCTCGTGGAGACACAAGTGACCGGGCGCGTGACCGGGCGTGTGCAGGGCGCGCAGACCGCCCAAACCAGTCGGTCCGGTCGGTCCAATCGGCAAAAGCTCGCCCTCGTTCACCAGCTGGTTCACCGCGACGCCGAGCTGCCGGGCGACGCGCTCGGCGGTGGCCGGGTGGGCCAGGATCGGCACGCCCAGGGCCGCCTGCAGGAACGACGCCCCCGAGGCATGGTCGAAGTGGTGGTGGGTCAAAAAGATCCCGACGAGCCGCCGCCCGCGGGCGCGCAGCGCGGCGACCAGCGTCAGCAGCCGACCGAGCTCGCCCTCATCCGGGGTACCCGGATCGACTACCAGCAGGTCCTTATCACCGACGAGGTAAGCGTTGGTGTGGGTCGCCGGCGGCAGCGTCGGGCTGCGCAGCGGCAAGCGGAGCAGCCAGGGGGTCTCGGGCATCGCCTGCGGCGCCTGCGGATGGGCACCCGCCGCCGCAAGCGCGTCGGGCAACGCTTCCCACAGGCCGGGCGATTCACCTGCGCGCTGCGCCGGTGGCTGTGACGATTCGCTCATCGGTGCCCTGGCTCGGCGTGCGCGCTTTGCATTTCTGCGGGCTATCCTAGCAGATGGAACAAAGCAGTAGATCCTTGGGCCCGTGGGAATAAGATAAGATGGCAGAGAGGAATTCTCCGTCGCCCATGCTCAACGTCACGGCACGCAAGATCCGTAATCAAGGACGCGATCGAGCGCCGGGCTCTGGGCGAGTCTACCGAGGCCTGCTGGTCAGCTACCCGGTGGTGGGCCGGGGCATGGTGATCTTCCGCGATCCGAACGGCCACCGCATGGTGACCACCCCGGTGCGGCGCGTGCTGACCGATCCCGACAGCGAGTCGGTCTACGTCGAGACCGAGAACAGCGTCTACCGGCTGACATTCCACGCCACGGTGCCGCTGGCCGCCGCCTGCTAGCCGGCCGGCCGCGATCCGATAGCCGCCCGGGGGACGGAGCGATCTACTTTTCCCAGGGCTGGAGCGCCTCGTCCTCGCCTTGGAGCTCGGGCGGCAGCTCGCGCCG
>DAOMZC010000559.1:0-4843 GCA_035437965.1 Pseudomonadota bacterium | reverse complement strand
GCAGCGGCGCCCGGGCCGCGCTGGCGCCGTCGGGGATGGTGCTCATCCGCGGCGAGCGCCTGGTCATGGGCAGCTCGGCCGCCGAGGTCGCGGCGGCGCTTGCCGACTGCCAGAGCCAGCACACCGCGAGCGACCCGCCGTGCCAGCGCGACACCTTCGAGCGCGAGCAGCCCGAGCGCATCGTCACCGTCGGCTCGTTCTACATCGACCAGAAGGAAGTCACCAACCGCGAGTACGCCGCCTGGCTGAACCGCACGCCGCAGCCGCTGCAGGTCGTGCCCGACTCGCACGGCCAGGACCGCCGGATCTTCCGCCAGGGGGAGCCGAGCCGGCTCCTTGGTGACCTGTACTTCAAGGACGGCCGCGGCAGCGGGCTGGTCCGAGAGGCCGGCCGTTTCGTCGCTCGCGCCGGGTTCGCCGACCTCCCGGTGGTCCAGCTCACCTGGCACGGCGCCCGTGAGTACTGCCAGGGCCAGGGCCGCGATCTGCCCACCGAAGCGCAGTGGGAGCGCGCCGCCCGCGATCACGGCGCCGGCGCCAGCGGCGAGCTCCCCCGCTACCCGTGGGGCGACGACCCCCCGCGCTGCGACGGCGTCCGCCTGGCGCGCCTGGGCGGCTACTGCGCCGGCGCGGCTCCCGTCAGCGGCCCGCTGCCCGTCGGCTCCGCCGCCCAGGATCGCACCCGCAGCGGCGTCTTCGACCTCGGCGGCAACGTCAGCGAGTGGGTGCGCGACCGCTTCGTCGCCCCCTACCCCGACTGCGGCGACTGCATCGAGCCGCTCGTCGCGCCCGGCCGCGGCGGCGAGCCCGGGCCGAGCTACCGCGTCTTCCGCGGCGGCAGCTTCACCCTGGGCGCCAGCGAGGCCCGCAGCGCCACCCGCTCGCGCTGGGCCGAGGACCTGCCCTCGGAGAGCATCGGCTTCCGCTGCGCCTCGGCCTCCGACTCTGGAGACGCCGCCGAAGGTGCGCCGTAAAGCGACGATAAGCCCCGAATCGCTTCATCAAGGCCAGTAGCCAACGGCGCTCGCTGGCGTTATACCGAGCTTTCCCCGCTCTCCCCGCTCACCTGGAAGGAACCGTCATGTCGACCCAGCTCGAACCCGAAGCCGTAAGCCCTTCGCGATCCATGCCGCGTCACCCGCAGCTCGCCGAGCAGGCGGACCCCGAGGCCGACGGTACGATCGACGGCACGGCCGACGGCACGGCCGACGGCACGGCCGAAGACCCGCCGCCGCCGCCGCCGACCAGCACCGGCACTCGCGGCCGGCGCCCGCAGCCCATCGTCCCGCCGGGCCGCTCGCCGGGCCGCCGCTAACCCCGCCAAGTCCAGAGCCGCTCCCGCGATCAGCGGCTACTCCGGCGCTAGCAGGACCCCGCCGCGCGCCGGCACATCGATCATAAGGACCGTGCCGGTCACCGAATAGGAAGCTCCGCCGAGCCGCTCGCGCAGCCGGGTCCCCGCCGGCCAGCCGAGCTCCCCGGGCAGCGGCACCGCCGCGGTCAGCGTCGCCGCCGTCCGGTTGAGCACCACCAGCGCGGTCTTTTGCGGCTCGCGATCCGGCCGCGCGTAGGCGTAGAGGTTCTCGTCGAGCAGCACGGTCTGCAGGTCGCCCCGTCGCAGCCCCGTGAGCTCGGCGCGCGCCTTGAGCAGCGCCGTCATGCGGGCAAGCTGCGCCGCCTCGCGCGAGTCGAGCGCGGCATCGAAGCGCATCGGGTGCCGGTTGTCGGGATCGCCGCCGCCGTACTGACCGTACTCGTCGCCGTAATAAAGGAGCGGCATGCCGGGCAGGGTCATCAGGTTGAGCATGCCCAGCCACAGGTGATCGTACGGCTCCTGATCCGGCGGCGGCGCCGGCAGGTTGTCCCACTTGTTGAAGGCGATGTCGCGGTTCCACGGCGAGCCCTTGGCCGGATCCCTGTAGGTGGCCTGGGTGATAAAGCGCGTCGTATCGTGGCTGCCGAGGTAGGGCACCATCAGGCTGCCGGCGAACTGACTGAGGCTGGCGTGCGACCAGTAGTCGAGGTGAAGGAAGCGCCGGTCGTCGTAGGCGAAGGTGCGGTAGGCGACCCCGTGGTACCACACGAAGTCGAACTGCCCGTCGAGGCCCGCCGGTCCCATGTAGCGCTTGATGGTGTCGTAGTTCTCGCGGTTGTCGGCGATCGTGCCCTCGTTCCAGCCCATGGCGGTCTCGCCGAGGAGGTAGTAGCGGGTGCCCGCCTGCTCGAAGCGCTCGCGCACCTGGGCGGTGAGGTTGAGGATCGCGGCGTCCTCGACGTGCTTTACCGCGTCGACGCGCAGGCCGTCGAGGTCGAACTCCTGCAGCCACCACAGGGCGTCGGCGATGAGCTGCTCCGCGGCCTCGGCGTTGGACCAGTCGATGTCGGGCAGGTAGGTCGCAAACAGGCAGCTCAGGCGCTTCTCGGTCCAGTCGCAGCCGGGGGTGCCGCAGACGCAGCCGGTGCGGAACCAGCCCTTGCGCGCCGGGTCGACGAAGTACTCGTGCTGCTCGTGGACGTGGTTTATGACCGAGTCCATGAGGATGCGGATGCCGTGCCGGTGCGCCGCCCGCACCAGCGCCCGCAGCGCGTCGGCGCCGCCGAGGCGCTCGTCGACCTGGCGGGCGCGGATCGGCCAGTAGCCGTGGTAGGGCGCCACCTGATAAAGGCCGCTGGCGTCGAGCTGGGGGTTCTGCGGCTGGGTATTGAACGGGGTCAGCCACAGCGCCCGCACGCCCAGGCGATCGAAGTAGCCGGCCTCGATCTTCTGCGTCACCCCGTAAAGGTCGCCGCCCTGGTAGTTGGCGGCCTGCCGCACCCCGGACAGGATGCCGGGATTTTTACCGTCGCCATCGACGAAACGATCGGTCACCGCCATGTACAGCGGGGTGTCGGCGAACGAAAACGCCGCCGCTTCGATCCAGAACGGCAGCACGAGCTCCGGCCCGGCCTTGCCGTGCGCCTCGGGCCGCAGGACGAGGGTGTACTTGCCGTCGCGCAGCTCGCTCAGCCGGAGCTCGGCCGCGGTGAGGTCGGGGCTGAGCTTCACCGCGGCGATGGGGGGGGTCGTCGTGGGGGGGCTGCCGACCGGCTCCTGGCTGTCGCGCACGGTCGCGGTCAGCTTGCACAGGCCGGGCGACTCGCCGACCGCCGCGAGCAGACGGACGCGCGCGGTGAACTCGCCCTGGCCGGCGGCCGGACGGCGGACCTGCAGCGCCCCCGGCACCAGCTGGAGCGTCGGCACGTGGCAGTCGGCCACCCGCAGGCCGGAGTTTTCCACCCCGCCCGAGTACTTGCGATAGGAGTTCTGCGGATCGAGCCGCCAGTCGCCCCCATCCAGCACCAGCTTGTAGGCGTAAAGCCCCGGCAGCAGCCGCAGCGTCACCCGATAGGCGCCCTGGGCGTCGGGGCCGCTGAGCGGCTGGGCGGTCGGGCTGAAGCCGTTCCACTCGCCGGCGATCGCCACCTGCGCCGCGCGCGGCGGCGTATACACCACGGTCACCGGACAGAGCAGATCCTCGCCGCTCGGCGCAGTCACCGGCGCGCATGGATCGCCGCTCGGCCCGCCGGGCTCGCTGAAGTCCGGGCCGCCGGCGCCGCCATCTGCAGGCTCGGCCGCCGGGCCGGCGCACGCGGCAAGCGCCAAGCTCAGCACCAGCGGTCGCAGCCCCAGGCCAGAGCGCGCAGCGACGGAGCGACGACCGGCTGAAGCGGAGGAACTGGCCAGCTCCCCACCCAGCTCTGCTCCCGAGCAAAGCGGCTGCTTCCGCCTGAGAATGCCCGCTGCTAGCGCGACCAGAGCTCGGCCTCCCCTACCGCCTCCTGCAACAGCCGAACTTCGCGTCGCAATCGGGTCAAGGTCTAGCGGGAAAGCAGAAGCGGGAGGACCGGCCAGCTCTGCGCGGAGCAGCTGCTTTCGCCCGCGACCGCTCGTTGCGGGCGCGACCAGAGACCGGCCTGTGCCACCGCCCGCACTTCGCGTCGCAATCGGGTCAAGGTCTAGCGGGGAAGCAGCGAGCTTGGACATTCGGACTCCTATCTGACAGCGCCACCGCGGGCGGCGGCAGGCTTACCTGGGAAAAGAGGGCTGAGCACCGGCGCCGCCGGGACTGGGCCGCGCGCTGGCACCTCCGGGACCGGGCGACGCGCTGGCACCTCCGGGGCTCGGCTGCGCGCTGATACCACCGGCCCCTGGCCGCGCGCTAGCACCTCCGGAACTCGGCGACGCGCCAGTACCTCCGGGGCCCGACGATGCGCTGGCACCTTTGGGGCTCGACGACGTGCTGGCGCCTCCGGAGCTCGGTGACGCGCTGATAACCCTGGGGCCGGACGATGTACTGTTACCTCCGGGACCGGCCGGCGCGCTGGCACCTCCGGAGCTGGACGGAGTACTGGCACCTCCGGAGCTGGACGGAGTACTGGCACCTCCGGGGCTGGTTGGCGCACTTGCACCTCCGGGGCCGGTCGGTGCGCCGGCACCGCCGGAGCTCGGCTGCGCGTAGCCCCAGTCGCGCATCATCGTCGCCACCTCACCCTGGGTCGCCTGGGTGCTGCGCGACAACAGGGGAGCCGAGGCAGACGGGCTCGCCTGATCGCGCCACAGGAGGACATCGCCGCGCTCCCCCGGCACCGGCGGGTAGGCGGCCGTCAGGCGCGCCAGCACCGCGCCGCCCACCACCAGCGTGCCCTCCGGCTCGCCGCTGCCGAGGTCGGCGCCCGGCGGCGCGCTGTGCAGGAGCGGCAGGCTGTACGGACCCAGGAGCAGCCCCTCGGGGCGCAGCGGCAGCCCATCGAGCGTCAGCTGCAGCTGCAGCCGCGCGTCGGCGTCGGCGTTCAGATCCAGCCG
>DAOMZC010000558.1:0-4847 GCA_035437965.1 Pseudomonadota bacterium | reverse complement strand
GCTTCGACGTCCACCTGGTCAAGCCCGTCGATCCTCAGACTTTAACCGACTTGATGGGACGCGCCACATCGGCTCGCACCTAACCCAGGAACCTAAAATGAGTACACCAACCACTATCCTCATTGCAGATGACGACCTGGACATCCGGACCATCCTGCGGTCCCACCTTGAATCGAGCGGCTTTCAGGTCCTGGAAGCCGCCGACGGAGACATGGCGCTGGAGATGGTCCGGACGCGCAATCCGGACTTGCTGATTCTCGATTACACGATGCCCAAGATGGACGGAGTCCTGGCGTGCAAGGTCCTCAAGCAGGATCTGCTCCTGCGGCACCTGCCGATCATCATGCTGACCGGACGGAGCGACCTGCGCGACAAGGTGCAGGGAATCCGCGCCGGCGCCGATGACTACCTGGTCAAGCCCTTCGATCTGGAGGAGCTGCTGGCGCGCGTTCACATGAACCTGCGCCGCACCGCCCAGGGTCTGGAGGCCAACCCCCTTACCCGGCTGCCCGGCAACGTGTCGATCCAGAATGAGATCGACACCCGCCTGGCGTCGGGCGGCTCCTTCGCCGTGTGCTACGCCGATCTGGATCGCTTCAAGGCGTTCAACGATCACTACGGCTTCGAGCGCGGCGATCAGGCGATCCGTCACACCGCCCACATCCTCCTTGAAGCGGTGCGCAAGCGGGGCAACGCCAATGACTTCATCGGCCACATCGGCGGCGATGATTTCGTCATCGTCACCACGCCCGACCTTGCCGAGAGCATCTGCAAGGAGGTCGTGGCGCAGTTCGATGGGACGATTCCCAGCCTTTACGATGAGCAGGACCGCGTGCAGGGACACATAGTCCACACCGACCGGCAGGGGAACCCGATTCGGGTCGGCTTTCTGACCATCTCGATCGCCATCGTCACCAACACGCGCTATCCCCTGCATCACTTCGGCGAGGTGGCGCAGATCGGGGCCGAGCTGAAGGCCTACGCCAAGCGATTCGACCACAGCCTCTACGTCACCGAGCGGCGCAACTCCGGCGTCATCCCGATGAACCGGACCTGAGCGCCGCGCTTCCCGTTGCGAGTCCCGATCACCGAAGAGGCGCCGCCTTGAGCCGGGGCAGCCGGCGCAGGGCGGCGCGCGCGGCGAAGTAGCCGCACATGCCGTGGACGCCGCCGCCGGGCGGGGTGGCCGCCGAGCAGATGAACAGCCGCGGGTGCGGCGTGGTGTAGGGATTGGGCCGCAGCACCGGCCGGCTGAACAGCTGAAAGATGTCGGCGACGCCGCCGGTGATCGCCCCTCCGACGTAGTTCCGGTTGTAGCTCGCGAAGTCGACGGCGCGCATCGCCCGGCGGGCGAGGATGCGGTCGCGGAAGCCGGGGGCGAAGCGCTCGACCTGGCGCTCGATGACCTCTGTCTGATCGAGCGCGGAGCCGGCGGGCACGTGGCAGTACGCATAGCCGGTGTGCTGTCCCGCCGGCGCCCGGGTGTCATCGAACTGGCTCTGCTGGCACAGAAGGACGAAGGGCCGGTCGGGGTGCTCGCCGCGCCACATCGCGCGCTCGGCGGCGCTGATCTCCTCCAAGGTGCCGCCCAGGTGCACGGTGGAGGCGGCGAGGCAGCTCGGGTCGCGCCAGGGAATCGGGCCGCTCAACGCCCAGTCGAGCTTGAAGACCCCGGGGCCATAGCGGAAACGGCGCAGCCGCCGGACGTAGCCGCCGGGCAGCAGCGGCTCGGCGAGCGCCGCGAGCTGATCGGGGCTGGTGTCGAAGAGGTAGACGCGGGCCGGCGGCAGCTCGGCGAGCGAGGTCACCGGCACGCCGGTCTGCAGCCGTCCGCCGAGGCTCCGCAGCAGGCTCGCCAGCGCCCGGCCGATCGCGGCCGAGCCGCCGCGCGCGACCGGCCACGGTTCCACGTGCCCGGACAAGAGGAAGATGAGCCCGAGCGCCGCCGTCAGGGTGTGCTCCAGCGGCTGGATGGCGTGCGCCGCGCAGCCGGCCAGCAGCGCCTGCGCCCGCGGTCCGGCGAAGCGCCCGCGCCCAAGGCCCGTCGCCGATCGGATCGCCAAGAGGCCAAAGCGCAGGAGCGCGAGCGGCCGAGCGGGGAAGCGCAGCGGACCCAATAGATCGGCGAGCAGCGCGTGCGGCTCGCGCAAAAACGGAGCGATGAGCTTGCGGTAGGCCGCCGCGTCGCCACCGAGCCCCTCGGCGGTCGCGTCGAGCTCGGGCCACAGCATCACCGCCGGTTCGCCATCGAGCGGATGCGCCACCGAGGCGCGCGGCGCCAGCCACTGCAGACCGTGCTCGGCAAGCGGCAGGGTGCGCAGGTACGGCGACAGGATGCCGAGCGGGTGTACCGCCGAGCAGACATCGTGCAGAAAGCCCGGCAGGGTCAGCTCGGCGGTGCGGGTGCCGCCGCCCAGCTCCTCGGCCGCCTCGAGCACGAGCACCGAGGCCCCGGCCTGCGCCAGCGCCACCGCCGCCGCCAGCCCGTTGGGTCCGGCGCCGACGACCACCGCATCGGCAGGCGCGCTCACGACAGCGGCCAGGGCTGGAGCTCGCGCAGCTCCGCCACCGGCAGCTCGCCCTGCGCGATGGCGCCGCTGCGGGCGTCGGCGATGCGGTAGGTCAGGCTGCTGCCGAAGAGCGGCTGCGACTCGACGAATATGCACCGCAGCTCGCCTTCGGCGAAGTCGCACCGCTCCTGCACCGCGCCGAGCAGCCCCTCGTCATGCAGGTGCCCATCGCCGAAGTTCCACCCGAGCACCAGGCCGGCGATGAGCTCGCCGTCGACGTACTCGTAGTCGCCGATGCGGTCGACCGCCTTGGGCAGGAGCTTCTGCAGGGCGCGGCCGTGCAGGTGCATCGCCCGGAACGCCAGCACCCGACCCACGAGCCCGACCGACGTACGGCGATCGTAGAACCGCGCGAGCTGGTCCATGAGCCACGCCGAGCTCTTGGTCAGCCGATCGAGCTTGCGGTAGCTGTCGCCGCGGAACAGCCAGATGCTATAGGCCCAGTTGCCCGCGTAATAGCGCATCGAGCACAGAAAAGAGATCGCCCGCGGAAACAGATTCCCAAGCAGCTGCAGGACAAAAAGGAGTCCGAACAGGACCACCATCAGCACCGGCGAGCCGAGCGAGAACACGCTCACGCTCGCGTGCTCACCAAACAGGAAGAAGGCGCCGTACACGACGATGACGTTCCACTCGATCGGGACCCCCATCGGCACCGAGCTGGTGATGAAGCTGTGCAACACGACCATCATGACAAGCCCGATCGTGGTCGCGGTACCGCCGCTGGCAAGGCCGAGGACCACGGGCACGCTCAGCTCGAGCAGGGTCCCAAGGTGCGCCATCACCACGGCGAGCTGGCTCGGGCGCAGGTCATCGGGGAAGTGCTTGTACATCCGCTTGCGGAGCCACTGCCAGCGGACTACCGGGCTGTTGCTGATCATCACGCAGACGACGGCGGGGAAGTGGTGGTTGAGCTTGGACACGCCGGCCCAGAACCACAGCGCCAGCTGGACCGCCTTGGCGCCGGCGAGCCAGTTCCCGGCAAACAGGAAGCACAGAGTCATCGTGTAGTAGTGCTCCCCGCGCGCCACCAGGAAAAGGGTCTTGTCGGCCACCCCGACGATGGGCACGATGGCGACGATCGGCCACAGCTGCGCCGGCCCGAGCTCGGGGGCGATAAGGGCCCGCACGAGCAGGAGCTCGGTCGCCAGATACAGCGCTACATCGAGCCAGGTGCGGCGCGTTCCACCGAGCAGCGGCAGCCCCGGGAACAGTGGCCGCTTGAGGGTCCCCGGGCGCAGGAAGTACAAAAAGCCGCCGATGGGAGGAAAGTAGCGGCCGGTCAGCGGTCCGCTGCCGCAGCCAAGGCCCAGGCTCTCAAAGAGCATGCTCCACAGGACCGCCTTCTGAAACGCGATGGGATGGCTCCACCAGGAGCCGATCGTCCGCCACTCGCCAAGCCCGCTCGTAAAGCCGCAGAAGAAGCTCCACATCCACACGTAAAAGGCGACCTTCAGCGCATATACGACGAGCGTGCTGCTCGGCGACCCGTAGCCTTGCATCGCCCAGGCCTCGCAGACCATGCGGCACTTCTGCGGAAACGGTGTCTTTTCCCACACCAGCGGATCGTAGGGCGGCGGAGTCGGCGTGAGCAGTTTGAGTCCCATTGCGGAATCCTAGGACCACACCCGGCCCCGATGCAAGCTGGCGCCGCGCGGCCGAGGCCCGTCGCCTCCGCCCGCCCTGGAAAAAACGGGCTGTCAAACCGACCTGGCGAGCTCCTGTCAACCAAGACGTCACTTGACCCGCCTGGCGCGGCAGCCGAAAATAGCCCATGGTGCGTCTAAACCGACGCCGGGCGGCCTTCTATGGGAGCGGAGCGTAGTTCCACGGGCGATCTGACCGACATCGTGACCAGCGATGTGCCCACCGCCGTGCCCGGCGTCGGCTCGAGCATCGGTCCGTACCGCGTCGTGCGCAAGCTCGGCTCCGGCGGCATGGGCGTGGTCTACGAGGCGGTCCACAAGCAGATCGGCCGCCAGGCCGCCATCAAGCTCCTGCACGCGCAGTTCGCCGTCCAGAAGGACATCGTCTCGCGGTTCCTCAACGAGGCGCGCGCCGCCAACCTGGTGCGCCACCCCGGCATCGTCGACATCTATGAGTTCGGCACGACCCCCTCGGGAAACGCCTACATCGTCATGGAGTACATAGACGGCGTCTCGCTGGCGAGCCGGCTCAAGCAGGCCGCGACCCCGCTGGGAGTCAGCGCGCTGCCGATGTTCCAGAAGATGGCGCAGGCGCTGGCGGCGGCGCACGACAAGGGAATCGTTCACCGGG
>DAOMZC010000557.1:0-4854 GCA_035437965.1 Pseudomonadota bacterium | reverse complement strand
GCTCGCCCGCCACCGGCCGCGCTGGCACCGGCGGCGCCGCTCCCTCGCGCAGGTTGCGCAGCACCGCTTCGACGATCGAATCGACAGTACCGTCGTCGAGGTTCATGCGCTCCTCCGCTTGCTGCCGAACACCACCGCGCGCACGTCCTCGCGGTTTAGCAGCAGCGTCGCGTCCCCGGCGCGCTCGCTCAGCCGGCCCGCCCGCCACAGCCCCACCCGCTCCAGCCACGCCTCGAACTCGGGCGCCGGCCGCAGGCCGTAGATCTCGCGCAGGGCGGCGTTGTTGTGAAACGAGGTGGTCTCGTAGTTGAGCATCACGTCGTCGCCGGCCGGGATCCCCATCAGGTAGTTCACGCCCGCCGAGGCGAGCAGCATCTCCAGGTTCTCGACGTCGTTCTGGTCGCACTCGGCGTGATTCGTGTAGCAGGCGTCGCAGCCCATCGACAGGCCGCTCAGCTTGCCCATGAAGTGGTCCTCGAGGCCGGCGCGGGTGATCTGCTTGCCGTCGTGCAGGTACTCGGGGCCGATGAAGCCGACGACGCTGTTGACGAGGAAGGGCTTGTAGCGACGGGCCAGGCCGTAGGCGCGCGCCTCCATCGTCACCTGGTCGGTGCCGTGGTGGGCGTCGGCGGACAGCGCGGTGCCCTGGCCGGTCTCGAAGTACATGACGTTGGGCCCCTTGGCGGTCCCGAGCTCGTGGGTCATCGCCGCGGCCTCGTCGAGGATACGCAGGCTGACGCCGAAGTTGCGGTTGGCCCCCTCGGAGCCGGCGATCGACTGGAAGCACAGGTCGAGCGGCGCCCCCCGCTGCATCGCCTGCATCTGGATCGTGATGTGCGACAGTACGCAGTTCTGCGTCGGCACCGCCAGCTTGTTCATCAGCGCCTTGACCCGGCTCAGGATCTCGACCGTCGACTCGACGGTCTCGGTCGAGGGGTTCACCCCGATCACGGCGTCGCCGTTGCCGTAGCTCAGCCCGTCGAGGATGACGGCGAGGATGCCCTCTTCGGAGTCGCGCGGGTGGTTGGGCTGCAGCCGCGACGAGATGCGGCCGGGCAGCCCGAGCGTGTTGTTGCAGCGCACGACGACCCGGATCTTGCGCGCCGCCACCACCAGGTCCATGTTCGACATCAGCTTGGTGACGCCGGCGACCATCTCGGGCGTCAGGCCCGGCGACACCGCCAGCACGTCCTCGCCGGTGGTGCGGGTGTCGAGCAGCCACTCGCGCACCTGGCCGAGCGACATCCCGCCGAGCCGCCGCCGCGCCGCCGCCTCGCAGCTGTCCTGAAAGAGGCGGGTGAGCTCGTCGCTCTCGTAAGGCACGCTCGGGGCCTCATAGAGCTCGTCGAGCGTGAGCTCGGACAGGACGCGCTTGGCGGCCACCCGCTCGCGGTCGCTGGTCGCGCACAGCCCCGCCTGCACGTCGCCGGAGCGAAGCTCGTTGGCCTTGTTCAGCACCTCCTTGATCGACTCGAAGGCGAAGAAGCGGCCGAAGACGCAGGCACGCAGACGAGAGCTCATCGCCTCAAATAGATACCGCGAAGCGGCCCTACTTTTCAAAGTCTCTTTTGCGCGGACTGCTTTGGGAATATCCCTAGCCGAGCCGCTCGGCGAGGACCATGCGCACCCCGCCTTTGGGGCCCACGGTGGCGGCGCGCATCACCGACTTGACCGGCTTTTTCTCGGCGAGCTCCAGGCGACTTGTCGCGAGCATCGTGGCAAGGACGATCTTCATCTCGTACATCGCGAAGGCGGCGCCGATGCAGCGCCGCGCGCCGCCGCCAAAGGGCAGGTACTCGAACGGCGAGTAGTTGCGGTCGAGGAACCGCTCGGGACGGAACTTTTCGGGCTCGGCATAGATGTCCGGGTTCATGTGGACGAGGTAGGCGCCGGCCCCGAGCAGCATCCCCGCCGGCAGCTCGTAGTCAAGGACGGTCAGCGGGCGGGCCAGCTTGCGCGAGACGACGGGCAGCGGGCGCAGGCGCAGGCACTCCTGACATACGGCCTCAAGATAAGGCAGCTTGGCGATCGCCTCCGGCTCGGCGTCTTGCGGGCGGGCGCCTGGGCCCAGACCCACTGTGGACAGCTCGGCGCGCAGCCGGGCCAGCGCCTCGGGGTTGCGGTGCAGGAAGTAGCACGCCCAGGCGAGCGCCAGGGCGGTGGTCTCGTGACCGGCCATAAGGAGGGTCAGCAGGTGCTCGAAGATCTCCTGATCGGAAAGTCCGCCGCCGTCTTCGTAGCGCGCCAGGATGAGCAGACTGAGGATGTCCTGCCGGCCCTCGGGAGCCGCCCGGTGCGCCGCGATCTCGTCGAACACGAGCTGGCGCAGGGCGGAGTATTGGTGCGCAAAACGCGCCCACGGACCAAGACCGCAGAAGTTCCGCCGCAGAAACTTGAACATCACAATCAGCGGACTGAAGCTCGCTACAGTGGAAACCATGCTGTCGTGGAAGCGGCGGATGCGCTCGGCCCCGCTGACGCCGAACACAGCTTCGATGATGATGTCGAGCGTGATCGCCTGCGTGGTGTCCTGCATCACGAAGCGCCGGCCCGGCTCCCAGCCGCTAATCCAGCGCAGCGTGGTGTCGCGCATCAACGTACCGTAGGCGCGCATGCGCGCTCCGTGAAACGGCGGGGTGAGGAGCTTGCGCGCGGCGCGGTGGCGGGGGCCGCTCATCATGAACAGCGAGCTCTGACCCAGGAACACTCCCAAGGAGTCGCCGAAGGGCGGCTCGAAGGTGTCCGGGTCGGCGGTCATGATCGCCTTTATTCCCTCTGGATTGCCGGTGATGAAGAACTTCACGCCCAGGCTCGAGTACATGAACGGATCACCGTACTTGCGCTGGAAGCCGAGGGTCGCATCGTACGGGTCCCCCAGCATGTGCCACAGACCGTAGCGCGGACCTTTGGGAAGGTTCTTCATGACCGAATCCTTTGTGAGGTGAACTGCGGGAGGAAGTTTTCCACGGCTCTCCCAAAAGAGACGCAGCCGCGGCGCGCAGGTCGCAGCGGAAAACGTCGCGCCGGACTGTCGGCGCGCGCCGCCGCGGAGCCTACTTGGCGGGCGCGGTGGGCGCAGCGGGGGGCGGGGCAGCAGGCGCGGCGGGGGCAGCAACGGGCGCGGTAGCGGGCGCGGCGGCCGGCGGCTCTTGCTTGAGCTCGGGGAACAGCTTCGCGTATTCGCCGTAGCCTTCGGCGAGCAGGCGCTCGGCGGGCACGAAGCGCAGCGAGGCGGAGTCCATGCAGTAGCGCAGGTGGGTCGGCGCCGGCCCGTCATCGAACACGTGCCCCAGGTGCGAGCGGCCCACGCGCGAGTGCACTTCGACCCGCGAGATCCCCAGCGAGCCGTCCTCGCGAGTGAGGATGTTGGCCTTCTCCAGCGGCGCCCAGAAGCTCGGCCAGCCGGTGCCGGAGTCGAACTTTTCATGCGACGAGAAAAGCGGCTCGCCCGAGACCACGTCGACGTAGATGCCGGGGGAGTGGTTGTTCCAGTAGGCGTTGCGGAACGGCGGCTCGGTGCCCTCCTCCTGGGTGATGTGGAACACCTGGGGGGGCAGCTGCTTTTTGCGCTCCGCGAGCTCGGCGGGGGTCAAGCGGCGGGCGAACGCGCCCTCGGCGGTCGGTGAGGCCGGCAGCGTCTCGGGGGACGAGCGGAGCTTGGACTCCGCCGGGCAGCCGAAAAGGAGCAGCGAAGCGGCAATCGAGGCGATTCGAAGCGAGTTGCGCATGAACATCCTCTAGAAGCGCGCGGGCGCGTGACCTTATATAGGAGGCGCGCGCCAGCAGATTGGTTACAGGCCCACTCAGGTCCGAGCTGACTGGAGCTCAACGGGACTACATTGTATCACACAAACCGGGCGGCCTGGTAGCATCGGCGCGTGCAAACCTGCCCTTACTCAAGTCTTATTCGGCGACAAAATCTTGGCCGCCGCGGCCTTGCCTCCAGATCCAACTCCGGGTTCGGCTACGGGCTCCGCTGGGGGCTCCGCTGGGGGCTCCGCTGGGGGCTCCTTTTGGGTCTCGGGCTTTTACTTCTTCCTCAGCTTGGCACCGCGGCGGGACCGGCGCCGGCGGGACGGCTGAGCCGCCTTACGCCGCGCAGCTGGGCCTGGGTGTCCGATGAGGCGCACTCGGCCAACGGGGCGCTCTTTGTCGGGCGGGACGCGGCGCTCATCGTCGATCCCGGGCTTACCCCGCTGCACGCCCGGCGCTTTTTGGCGGCGGCGCGCCAGGTGACCGACCGGCCGCTGCGCTTCATCGTGCTTACCCACGCGCACCCCGATCACAGCCTGGGTGCTGTGTGTCTGGAGGAGACAGGAGCCCGGCTCGTCGCCCATCCGCGCACCCGCCGCGGGCTCGCCGAAGATATAGCCAAAGCTCGCGGGCGCCTGCGCCAGCCTTCGCCGGCCGGGGTGGACGCGGCCGCGCGGGAGAGCCTGGCCAGCTGCCGCTTCCACCTGCCCGAGCCGCTCGCTTCCGATAAAGAGGTCATCGACCTTGGCGACCATCAGCTCGAGCTGCGGCACCTCGGCGCCGCCCACACCGCCGGGGACGTGGTCGTCTGGTCGGCGGCGGAGCGCGTGCTGGCGACCGGCGATCTGTTCCTCCACGATGCCAGTCCGGCGATGGACGGGTCCAGCACGGACGGCTGGCTGGCGGCGCTCGGGACACTGATCGCGCTTGCGCCGCGGCAGGTGATCCCTGGCCACTTCGCGCCCGGGCAGCTTGCCGATCTGGTGCGCTTCCGGGCCTACCTGCACGCTCAGCGCGACCGCGCCGCGGCCGCCCTCGGCCAAGGTGCCACCGTCGAGCAAGTGGCGGCGCCGGCTCGCTTCCCGCAGTTTGCCGGCTTCC
>DAOMZC010000556.1:0-4855 GCA_035437965.1 Pseudomonadota bacterium | reverse complement strand
ACTCCCGCCGGCCGCTGGTCGGCGGCCGTGACCTCGCGCTAGGCGGCCTGCACCTCATGCTCCATGCGCTCGGCGTGCGCGAGCAGGTCGCGGCCAGCCTGGGTGAGCGCGTAGCCATCGCGAGTCCGATCGAAAAGGCGCACCGCGAGCGCCTCCTCCAGCGCGCTCAGGCGCCGGCCGACCGTGGTGGCATTGATCCGCAGCGCCGCTGCGGCAGCGGCCAGAGTGCCGGTCCGGGCGACCGCCAGCAGCACCCGCAGGTCATTCCACTGGAGCATGCTCCAACGTATATCACGCGGCGCCCCTGCATCCCCGCCGGCCAGGAATGCAGATTTGCAGCGAGCGCCCGCGGGCGGCGGAGCCTACAAAGATCTGAAGGAGGTATCCGCATGATTGCCAAGGCCGCCACCGAGATACGCCTCACCACCGAAGACGGGTTCGTCCTGGGCGCCCGCAGCTATCCGCCCGCCGGCGGAGGCCGGGCGGTCGCCGTCGCCGTCATTCATGGTGGGACGGCGGTGCCGCAGACCTTCTATGCGCGCTTTGCCGGGTACCTGGCCGCGGCCGGGCTCCAGGTCATCACCTATGACTACCGGGGTGTGGGGGCATCGCGGCCCGACTCGCTGCGCGGCTTCCGCGCCCGCATGCAGGACTGGGCCACCGACGCGCGCGCCGCCCTGGGACTGGCGCAGCAGGCCGGGGTCCCGATCCTGTGGATCGGCCACAGCTTCGGCGGGCAGCTGCTCGGTCTGGTGGAGGAGGCGCGCAGCTGCGCGGCGGCGATCCTCATCGGCGCCCAGCTTGGCTACGCGGGCGACTGGCCGGCGCGGCTGCAGCCGCGGATCCGGCTGTTCTGGCACCTTCTGGTCCCGGCGCTGACCGGCGCCCTGGGCTACTACCCGGGCCGCGCCTTCCTCGGCGAGGATCTGCCGGCCGGGGTGGCGCAGCAGTGGCGCCGCTGGGCCCTGCACCCGTCCTACTACCTCAGCGAGCAGCCGGCGGCGCGCGAGCGGCTCTTGCGCTTTGACCGGCCGACCCTCTTTTACAGCTTCACCGATGACGACTTCGCGCCGGCGCGGCCGGTGCAGGCGCTCTTATCGCTGCTGCCGGCCGCCCGGCTCATTCACCAGCGCCTGGCGCCGCCCGAGCTGGGCACGCCGGCGGTCGGACACTTCGGCGCGTTCCGCCCGCGCTTTGAATCAACGCTGTGGCGTGAGGTGCTGGATTTCGTGGAGCACGTACTTCACGGCAAGGAGCTGCCGGGCGCGCTCAGCGCCGCGCAGGCCGCGACGCGCGAAGGCTCACTGCAGGCCGAAGACATCGAGCGCTTCCTGTATCTGCGCGACTCGCGCCAGGATCAAAGCGCGGGCAGCCGCGGTCACGGAGCGAGCGTCGAGTCGGCCTTGTAGCCCTGATAGATGACCGCCACCAGCGACGAGCCGCCCACCGTCTTGTTGCCGCACTGGCGGGCGTAGGCGCCCACCCACGGCGTGTAGGTGTAAAGCGCTGCGGTCGCCTTGTTGGCCGGGGTGACGGTGCACGGATCGCTGGTGCGCTTGGCGACCCCCGCCTTCCATCCCGAGACTGTCGGTCGACCGGCGTTGAGGGCGGCGAAGTAGTTTTTCATGAGCAGCGCCGCGCACTGGATCTGCTTGCCGAAGCCCTGGTACTTGGTGCCGCAGCCGCCGCCGTCCGGGCAGCCGCAGCCGGTGGCCTGCTGGATGTGCGAGCTCGTGCCGCTGGAGATGAGCGACGACTCGGTCTGGATGCGCGCCATCATGTAGATCGGGTTTACCCCTTGCGCGCGCGACTCGGAGACGATGAGGTCGGCGGCGCTGCGACCCCCGAACGCCGGGTCATGGTAGCTCTTGAGCAGGCCGCCGCGCTTGTTGAGGAACGCCTGCGCCTTGGCCGGCGTGACCCACGCCCCGCCGAAGATGTCGCCGTCGCCCATCAGGTTGTGCATGTCGATGGTGGCGGCGCTCTCGGACAGGGTCAGGCCGGTCATCGGATCGACGTCGTCGATCCCATCGATCTCGGCCGGTCCGCAGCCGGACAGCCCGAGCGCGAGACCCAGTGCAAGTACGAGTGTGCAAGATACAGAAGAGAGGATTCGTTGGGTGTTCATGACCGCTACCCATTGCAACGCCCGGACCACCGCCGCGCTGCATCCACTCCCGTCGCGCCCGTCGCGGTGGTACGGCCCTCTGCCTGGGGTCTGCGGTCCCAGGCTGCCGTAAACAGCCAGCAGCGCAAGGCACGCGCCCTTCAAATTGTCAGCGCCAACAGCGCGGCAGTATGTGCCCATGGAAAAATGACGGGGCAACGTCTGGGGAGTCACCGTGATCGGCCAGAGTCACTTGGCCCGGCCGCGCAGCTCCGCAAGCCCTGCCAGGATCAGATCGAGGCCAAACTCGAAGTCATGGAGGCCGCTGTGGTGGCCGGCGATGACCTGCTCGGACATCCCGCGCAGGTAGGGATACTGGTGGGGCGGCAGCTGCGGCAGGAACCCCTTGGCCGCCGCTGCATACTCCTCCGGCTTGAAGGGAAAGTTCAGCTCCTGCAGCGTGAACCCGTACACGTGGTTGTCGATGGCGTTCCAGGCGTGATCGGCCATGGCGTACGAGAAGCCTGCCTCGCGCAGGCAGCCGATCGTCGCGTCCACGTAGCGCAGCATCGCCGGGCCGACGTTGGCCCGCGCGACCAGCAGCATGGTCGCCCAGCGGTGGCGCAGTAGCACCGCGTGCGCCGACTTCGCCCGACGGCGCATCGCCGCCTTCCAGTCCCCGCCGATCGCCGGCACCTCGATCTCGCGCACCACGAGGTCGACGATGCCGTCCAGGATGTCTTCCTTATTGGCCACGTGCTTGTACAAGGACATCGCCTCGACCCCGAGCTCCTGACCCAGCCGGCGCATCGACAGCGACTCGATGCCGATCGAGTCGGCCAGGGCGACCGCGGTGTGCAGCACCCGTTCCTTGCTTAAAGGAGCGCGCGGCCCCGGCTTTTTGATTTTCTTTTTCGTAGTCATTGCACGAGTGCGGCTTACGCTGTAAGTTTACACCGTAAGCCCAACTCACGGGGGATGGCAAGAAAATGATGAAAGCGATTGTTTACGACCAGTACGGCAGCCTTGATGTCCTCGGACTGCGGGACATCGCCAGGCCGATCATCAAGGACAAGGACGACGAGGTGCTGGTCCGCGTGCACGCGGCCGGGGTGCATATCGGCGACTGCTTCAGCGTGCGGGGCGCGCCTTTCGCGGTGCGCTTTTATTCGGGGCTCCGGCGGCCCACCTACGGCGTGCCCGGATTCGACCTGGCCGGCACGGTGGAAGCGGTGGGCCCGCGCGTCCAGGAATTCAAGCCGGGGGACGCGGTGTTCGGCTCGGCCGCGGGCACCTGCGCCGAGTATGCGCGCGCCAAGGCGAGCACGCTGGCGCTCGCCCCTTCCAACCTCACCCTCGAAGAGGCGGCCGCCATCCCCACCTCTGCCGTCGCGGCCCTGCACGCGCTGCGCGAAGCAGGCAAGGTGCAGGCCGGGCAGAAAGTCCTCATCAACGGCGCCGCCGGGGGCGTGGGCTCGTTCGCGGTACAGATCGCCCGGTCGCGCGGCGCTCACGTAACGGGGGTCTGCAGCACGAAGAACGTCGACCTCGTGCGCTCGCTCGGCGCCGACCAGGTCATCGACTATACCCGACAGGATTTCACCCAGGGCCCCGGGCGCTACGATCTGATCCTCGACAACATCGAGAACCGCTCCCTGGCAGACTGCCGGCGCGCGCTTACTCCCACCGGGACCCTCGTCCTTAACAGCGGCACCGGGGCCGCGGGGCTCGCCATGCTGGTGCGCCTGTTCAAGCCGCTCCTCCTGTCGCCCTTTGTCCGCCAGAGCCTGCGGCGCTACGTCTCGGCCACGAACCGGCAGGATCTGCTTGTCCTCAAGCAGCTTGCCGAGTCCGGCCAGCTCAAGCCGGTCATCGACAAGGTCTATCCGCTGGCCGAGACCCGGGACGCTCTGGCCTACATCGAAGCCGGCCACGCCCGCGGGAAGGTCGTGATAAAGGTGTGAGCCCCTCGGGAGCGATGAGCGCCCAGGCTTAGCGAGCTGCTAGTACTCGCGCGGGTCACCGTAAGGCGCGGCGCGGAAAATCTTGCCGCGGCTTGTCTGCCGGCTCCCGCTGCTGTATGCCCATCGTAGTGAACTCGACTGTTTCTCCGCCGTCTGGCCGGCTCGCGGCGTTTGCCGCCCGCTGGGCCTTGACTGCCGTCGCCGCGGACGCCCGCGCGGGCTCCTTTGGCGAGGAGCTCATCGAAGCGCTGGAGCTGCCGCGGTCCGCGCTCGCCGGAAGCTCGGGCAACGGGGAGAGCTATTTCTTCTGGGCCCGGCCGAGCCCCCAGGGGGAGGGAGACGCGGCCCGACCGGGGACGCTGCGCTGGCACCTGGAGATGCGGGCCGCCTACGAGCACGCGGCCGGCCTGGCGCGCGCCCTGCCCAGGCCCCCCCTTTTTCTCCTGATCGCGGAGCCCTCGTACTGTCTCGATCTGTATGCGTGCTTCGACGGCACCGCGGGGTACCGGCCGTTTCCCGCCGCACACTCGGCGCGCATCCCTCTGTCCGCGCTGGCCGAGCAGGGGGCCCTGCTGCGCGCCCTGTTCACCGCCCCGCTCAGCCTGTGCCCGGTGCGTCGCGCCGCGCGAGCCACCAGCGCGGTCGCCGAGCCGCTTGTCGCGCTCGGGCGCCGACTGGAGTCGCAGGGCCACCCGCCGCAGGCGGTCGCGGGGTTCCTTCTGCGCTGCTGCCTCGCCTGCTACGCCGAGGAACTCGGGCTGGTGCCGGCAGCCGCTGATCAGGA
>DAOMZC010000555.1:0-4856 GCA_035437965.1 Pseudomonadota bacterium | reverse complement strand
GCTGCCGGTCAGCAGCAGCGCCAAAAGAGCGACCAGGGCGAGGCGAGGCATGGTGCATCAGACTCCCGCTGCCGCGAAAAGTCAGCAGAAAAGTGGCCGCGCCGGCCGCCACCTGCGCGGCGGCGGGCGACGAGCCACCCCCAAACAGGGCAGCGGTGAGCGGATCAGGCGCCGCCGTCTGGGGCGGTCATTTTGCCGGCGGATCGGGGGTCGCATCGGGCGGCGCGGACAGCTCGGCTGGCGCGGGCAGCTCGGTAAGTTCGGGCGGGTCGGTAAGCTCGGCTAGCTCGATAAGCTCGGGCAGCTCGGGCGAGTCGAGGAGCTCAGCAGGGGCGGGTGAGTCGGCGCTGTTTGCGAGCGGCGCGGCGTCGCCGTGGAGCATGACGTCGTGGGCCCGGCTGCCCAGCAGCTGATGGAACTCCGCGTGGTAGAGGTCCGTGGACTCACCGAGCCAGTGATTCACCGCGGTGTAGACCGCCGAGGCAATGAAGAAGCGCAGCGCCGGCTCGGCGCGGAAGTGGGCAGCGGCGTACTGGATCATGGGGTGAGCCAGATTGAGCTGCAGCTGCTGGGCATCGCAGAGCACGGAAGCGGAGTGTCTGCTCGGCTCGAGCTTCACGCAGGCGATGTTGAGATAGCTGAGGAGGCGACTGCTTCCCTGCCCGAGCTGGAGAAGCTCGGCGCCGACGAGCTCCCAGAGCTCCTGCGCCTCCTGCGCCTGCAGCGGCGCGGCCGGAGGGCTCGGCGCACCGGGAGCGGGGAGGTTCGGCGGCTGCGGGCGCTGGTGGGAGGCGCGGCTCGGCGCCGGCGGCTCGACCGTCGCCACCACGGGCGGCTTGACGGCAAGGCGCAGGCTCCGCTCGCCGAGCAGACAGCGCAGCGCCTCCAAGGTGGCCGCATCGGGAATGCAGAGGACCCGGCGATCCAAGTTACCCGGCGGCGGGTCATCGCCCGTGGGAATCGTGTACAGGACCTCGCCATCCCGGTCCAGATCGGCGAGCACGGTGAGGAGCGAGAGCGGGCGGCCGTTCTCCGCGTTGAGCAGCGGCGCCACACCCAGCTCGTGCAGCGGCCGGCGCACCCGCTGCCCCGCCGGCAGCTCGCGCGAGCTCGGGTACAGGAGCTCCACCCAGGCCAGGCTCGCCGCGCCCCAGGTCTCACCCGCGGCGGCCGATCCAGCGTCGCTATCAACGGAGCGCAGCGCTTCGCGGCGACACGTCTGCGCGAGCTGCGCGGCCAGCTGAGGGACTGATAGCGTGGGGGAGGGCGCCGCTGATACTGAGGGCTGGGCTACTTCGCCGATCGGCGCCAGGGCCTCTTCAAGGGCCGCATGGACCGCCGGCACGGGATAGGTGGCGGCGAGCGTGAGCAGCTGCAGGTACTGCTGCTCGGCCGCGGCCGGGCCGGTCGGCGCGGCGGCGGACTGCTGGCGCAGCTGCTCGTAGGCGCGGCGGAAAAGGAGGGTCGGAAACAGCGCCGCCGCCAGCCGCAGGAGCCACAGCCGCTCGTCCGGAGGGAGCGTGTTGCCGCGCAGGACCGCCCGCACGAGCTGCGGCAGCGCCGAGCCGAGCGCCGCCATCGCCTTCACCGCCAGCTCCGGCTCCGCGTAGGTGCGCAGCCGGCCGAGATCCAGGCTCGCGGTGAGCAGGTCTCCGGTGGGCAGCGGGAGCTGCAGCTGGCCGACTACTGTCTCACCGCGGTACAGGTCCAGGGTCAGGCGGTGCAGGGCGCGCGGCCGGGCGGGCAGCGCCAGCAGACCCAGATGACCCGCCCCGCCGGCGAACTCGACCCAGGCCCAGCAGTCATTCTGCAGCTTGCGCGGCGGCGCTGCGGCCGTGGCGCCCAGCACCTCGTCAAGCCCGGCGGGGAGCGGAGCCGGCGCCACCTCTGCCGGCGCCGGCAGCTTGTCGTGGAGCTCCTGAATCCACTCGTGCATGTCCGCGTAGCGCGCGCCCAGATATTCTCTTAGGGAGGCCCCCAGCTCCTTTTCGTCATCGGGGATAAAGAGGATCAGTGAAGGCCGCGCGGGCTGCCGGGCGTGGGTCGCGGCGCGAGCGTGGGCGGCTCGCCACTGCGACTCGGAGAAGCCGTGGAGCTGGCGCCGGTACGCCTCGCGCGGGTCGCCGGCGGTCGCTCCCTGGCTGGACTTCAAGGCCAGGACCGCGACGCTCCCGTGGACGCGGGCGACCTCGGTTGCTTGCCTGATGCTGACCAGCGCGGGGGAGTCGAGCTGCTGGAACAGCGCCACGTCGCGCAGGGACTCCCACAGGGCGGGCGCCGCGATGGCCAGCGGCGGCGCCTTGGCCACCAGCTCTTTCTCGACGCCGGCGGCGAGCCGCACTTCCTTCTGCACGGAGCTCGAGAGCAGGACCATGGCCAGGCCGCGCAGCGTCCGCGCCTTCGCGGGCTCTTGCTCCGCGCCGACAGCGACCGCCAGGATTCCCTGCAACAGCGGCAACAGAGCGGCGAGCGCCGCCGTCAGCGCGTCGCTCAGCAGCTGGTTGCCGAGGACCTCGTCGAACATGGACGACGGCGTGAAGTCGCCGGCGATGACGATGCTGAGCTCCGGCACCGGCGTCCGCAGCGTCTTTTCGACCAGCAGACAGCCGCTGGCGACCACCGCCAGCTTGGTGGGCGTGCCGGTTGCCGCGGGGGCGGGCAGCAGCGACACGCCGACGGCGCCGCTGAGCCCCGGACCCACGATCGGCGCCTGGCTCGGGTAGCTCTCACGGGCCAGGGTGGGCTGCCATGGGCGGCTCTGCCAGGCCTTGCGGTTGGCGCGGCGGCGGCGCTCCTGGGTGAGGGCCGCGGTGCGATCCTCGGCGGGGCGGCCCAAGAGGGCGGCAAACATCGCCACCTCCGCCGGCTCGGTCAGGTGAAGGACGAGCGGACGGACCGGATCCGGCTCGCCGAAGGGCAGGGGGCTGTACGCCAGGCTTGGGTGCTGCGCCGCATCGGTCAGGAGCTGGCGCAGGCTGACCCACTGCTCGCGCGTGCTGCGCGCGATGGGAAAGTGGAGCAGGCGGTCCATCGCGGCGAGGTCCGGGGGCCAGTACGGCCGCGCCGCGAGCGGGCTCTCCGGCGGGAGCGAGCCGGCCCAGGCGTGAAGGAAGCTCGCGCCCGCGGGCCGCGAAAGGAGCAGCTTCAGAATCGCCCGCAGGCGCTTGAGAATCCCCTCGGCGCTCGCCTGATACTGCGTCAGCGCCTCGCCATAGCGGGCCGCCAGCCAGCTTAGCTGGGCGCCGAGCACGACCTTCACCACCCGCTCGTGCTGCTCGTCGCGCACCACATGCTCGTGCGAGATGTCCTGGCGCAGGCTCGGGCAGTCGACCAGCGCCTGGAAGCCCGGCAGCAGCTCTTCGGGGTGCTGGGTGTCGACCCAGACGCCGTTCTTGATCAGGCGCAGCTCCGTCGGCTGGAGCAGCTCTTTGGGGAGGACCGCGGGGTCGGCGCCGGGGTCGGCAACGGCCACCTGGCCAAGGACGCCGCGGATGTCCTCATGCTCGAACTCGAGCTTCTGCGCGAGCTCGGGCAGCACCAGACCGTACGCTATCGGAGCCATGTCGAAGAAGATGCGGACCGGGGCATAGGTGCAGCGCGCGCGCAGCAGGACCTCTTCGGGAGACTGGCCGCGGCGCGCGGTCAAAAAGCGGGTGAGAAGCTGCAGCCGCATCCGGTAGCGGATGCAGATGTAGGTCATGTAGATCGAGCTGGGGGAGAAGCTGCGGGCGTGCGGGCCGAAGCGGTCGGGGGCGCCCGGACGCAGCTCGAGGAACGCCCCGTCCTTGGCGCTGCCGCTCTCCATGCGCACCTGGGCGGTGGACAGAGCCATCGCCGTGCACAGGCCCAGGGCGAGGTGGCGGCGGGCCTTGGCGTGGGGCTCGCTGGCGCGCAGGAACAGCGCGCCGTACAGGTGCTCGAAGTCGGCCAGGGTGAACGGGTCGCCGTCGAAGTGAAGGTGCAGCTCGGCGAAGCGGCGGGAGAAGAACAGGCGGCTCGCCCCTTTGAGGACCGCGGCCTGCACGAGCTCCAGGACGAAGCGGGCGGGATTTTCGAGCTGGAACAGCTGGAGCTTGCGCCGCGCCTGGTCGCGGTCGAGCGTAAAGAGCCCGTCGGAGTCCACCACCCCCTGAGCCTGCAGCTCGGCGATGAGCAGCGCCGCGTCGTCTGCGGGGGTCAGCGGCTCAGGCGGCGACATCGGTGCTCCAGGGCGAGTTTGAGCAGGCGGCTATCGAGCTCCGGGGACCTCGGCGCCGAGTGAAGACAGAGCTTGGCCATGATGTAGGCGGCCAGCTCGGGCTCGCCGCGCGACAGCGGCAGCAGCGAGCGTACAGTCGCGTGATCGCCGTTGAGGACCAGGGTCCGCCGCGGCGGACACAGCAGCGCGACGCCGAGCGCAGTGTCGCGCAGCGCCGACAGCTCGAACGGCTTGTCCTGCATCACCGCCAGGGGAGAGGGCGCCGCGGCGCCCGGATAGTCCAGGTGCCCGAGCTCCACCGCCGCGACCTCCGCGCCGATCCCGCGCAGCAGCAGGAGCGTCGTGCGGCGCAGCTCGTCTGCCGGCTCGGTGGCGGCGGCGTTCGCCGGCGCGCGCAGCGGCAGCACGTAGAAGCGGGTCGCGTGCGGCGGCTCGCTGTCCTCGTTGAGCGCGCTCGCGAGCTCGGCCTGCCAGCTCGGCAGCACGAGGATGCCGCGCGCCGCCAGGTGCTGGGTGAGCGGCGAGGGCTGCTCGACGAGAAAGAGCCGACCGGCGGCGGCGGCCGAGCGGCAGCTGGCGAGCGTCACGAGCTCCCCCTGCGCCGAGCGGGCACAGCGCCGCGCCTGGCCCGCCGCGGGCAGCGGCCCCCGGCGCCAGC
>DAOMZC010000554.1:0-4859 GCA_035437965.1 Pseudomonadota bacterium | reverse complement strand
GGTCTGCGCCAGCACCGAGCCGAAGTAGCGGTCGCACAGCGGGAACGTCCGCGCCAGCGAGTAATAAAACGGCAGATCCGCCGCGTTCCAGTATCCCATCGCCGGCGAGCCGCTGGTGACCACGAAGCCATCGAGCTTGCCGTCGTCATACTGGCGATGCGAGGCCGCCCAGCTCTGCGTCACCTTGTTATCTTTCTGGGAGGTGGTCGGCAGGTGATAGGAACCAACCAGGGTGCCATCGCTGGCCGGGTTTGTGGGCGTCGGCTTGCCGTCCTTGTCCAGGAGCAGGCCGTCGCCGCGCTCCAGCATGCCGAAGTAGTTATCGTAGGAGTGATTCTCCATCATCAGGACGACGATGTGCTGCACCCGCGGCATCAGATCCGTGCCCTCGGGCTGCTGCGGATCGGGCCGCGTGCCGGGCGGATTGGGAGTGGCGCCCACCGGCACTCCCAGCAAGATGGGAGGAACCGACTCCGGAGGCGGGCTGTCAGAAGGCTCCGCGACCGGTCCGCAGGCGGCCAGGGCAAGCAGGCTCACCGCCGCGGCGCGCGCGCCGGACCCTTCATGAAGCCAGGAGCGTTGAACGACGGAGCTACGGTCAGGTTGCGGATTATTGGCCACGCAGAGACCGTGGGCCAGCGCCTCCTTGATGTCAAGTTTCGGCCGCGCCACCTGCCCTCCCACAGGCACCGCGGTTCCAGCGCTACTCCGGCGGAAAGAGCGGGCTCTGGAAACTTCCGACAGGGTTTCACGACGGCGAGTACCGCCCATTGGGGCTTATGTTGAACCAATCTCCCGTCGAGATAACCCAGTCTTCATGCACCTGTGGAAACACTCTGGAACTGCAAACGCGGCTGAAGGAATCAGAATCGGAAGTCAGAAGGTCACGGGCGAGCGGCCCACTGCGCGCGCAGCTCGGCGGCGCGCTGGTGAGCGGCCGCCAGGTCCCCTACGATCTCTATCGCCGAGTGCTGGCCCGAGACGAGCTGGCCGCTGCGCCGGGCCAGCAGCAGGAAAGTGCGCATCTCGCCACTGGCCGAAAAGAAGATGCTGACGCGTCGCGGATTGGGATTTTTCTTGAGCCACTCTCCATAGCGGCGGCGCGCCTCGGGCTTGAGGCCATGCGCCTGGGAACAGTCGACGAGCAGCACCGACTGCTGATAGCGGGACAGAACTGTGTCCACCGCAGCCAGAAGCTGCTCGATCTGGACCTCGTCCATGACGTCTATCAGGCGCCAGAACACAAGGTCGCCGTCGGTGTAGTAGCGGTGCGGTCCGATGCTCTGCCATTGCTGCATGGGACCATCATACCATCGTCCGAAACTCCGCAATTTCTTCGTCCGCGAGCGCGCATCCGGTGCTACCTTGCCGCGCTATGTTCAGCTGCGCATCCGCTTCCATCTCGCGAATTTTCCTGCTCACTGCCGGCGCCCTGGGGCTTGCCTGCGGGTTCCCGCTGGGCGTCGGCGGCTGTAGTCGCGGCGACTCCGCCGAGGTCGACGCTGGAACCAGTGATCGGGATCTTGCCGAAGCGCGTCGTGATCTGGCGACCGTGGACCTGCAGGCACCACCCGATCTGGCCAGTGATACTACCTGCCCGGCGCCGTGCTGGCTGAATCCCCTGCCCCAGGGGAACAACCTGCGCTCGCTGTGGCGCGAGCCGAGCGGCGACGGCTGGGCCGTGGGCTTCGGACCGTCGGTGGTGCAGCTGGAGGGAGGCCGCGCGCGCCTTGTCCGTACCCCCGTCCGCGAGAACAAATACATCTTCAACGGAGTCTGGGGCAGCGGCCCGAGCGACGTCTGGGCCGTCGGCAACAGCATCGTCCTGCACTACGATGGCAAGACGTGGTCGCAGTCGCCCATCGACACCTCCGGCTCGCTGTACTTGAACGCGGTGTGGGGCAGCGGTCCCAAAGATGTCTGGTCGGTGGGCCTGCGCGGAGCCATCCGGCGCTACGACGGCACCGCCTGGCAGGTGGTGCCGAGCGGCGTTACCGGCAACCTGACCAGCGTCCACGGCACCAGCGACAAGAACATCTTCGCCGTGGGAGCCGGCGGCACCGTGCTGCGCTACGACGGCACCGCCTGGCGCAGCCCGCCGTTTGTGACCGGCAGCGACCTCACCCGCGTCCGCTGCGCCGCGGCGACCGACTGCCTGGCGGTCGGCGCGTTCGCCACCGTGGTGCACTGGAACGGCACCGCGTGGACGGTGGTCAAGACCACGGGTATGTACGGCACCATCAGTGGCCTCGTCGAGATCGGGCCCAGCAGCTACCTGCTCAGCGGCTACTCGGTCGGCGGGCCGTACGCGTACCGCTACGACGGCAAGACCTTCACCGAGGTCGCCACCGATGGAGTGGAGCTCACCGATATCGCCGGCCCGCGCGCCGACGATCTAACCGCGGTCGGCAGCAGCGGCAGCGTCGCGCACTGGAATGGTCTGTCGTGGACGCGCCTCAGCATGGGCAGCACCGAGATCATGCAGGCAGTCTGGGCGGCCAGCCCGACCGAGGTCTGGATCAGCGGCAGCGGCAGCGGCAACGGCGGCCACCTGATCCGCTGGGACGGCAAGACGTTTTCGCAGTTCGATGCGCCGGCCCGCACCGTGTATAAAGCCATCTGGGGCAGCAGCGCGAGCGCCATCTGGGCGGTCGGCTACGAGGGCGGCATCGCGCGCTGGGATGGCTCGCACTGGTCCGCCGAGCCCAAGGCCACCACCGCGAACCTGCATGCGATCGCCGGCAGCGGTCCGACGCAGGTGTGGGCCTCGGGCGAAAAGGGGGTGCTGCTGCGCTATGACGGGACCAAGTGGACGGCGCAGCCGAGCCTGGACGCGAGCTCGGCCGCGCTGGGGCTGTGGCTGGCAAGCGCCAGCGACGGCTGGGCGGTCGGCACGAACGGCACCAAGGGGCTGCTCTGGCGCTTTGACGGCAGCAGCTGGACGGCCTGGCCCAAGCAGTTCGACCAGCCGTTCAACGTAGTCTGGGGCAGCGGTCCCAAAGATGTCTGGGCCGGCGGCGACAACGGGCTGCTCGCGCACTTTGACGGCACCGAGTGGGTCCAGGCGGCAAGCCCGAGCACCGCCGCTATCCAAGCCATCAGAGGCAGCGGGCCGGGTAATGTATGGCTTGCCCCCTACGGCGGTACGGCGCAGCGCTTTGACGGCTCGACCTGGCGCGAAGTATTTACCGATACCCGGCAGAACTTGAACGGTTTTTGGGTCGACGGCTCACAGGTGCTGGCGGTCGGCACGGCCGGGACGGTGCTGCGGCTCGCTCCTTAACAAAGCCGCGCGCCGCGAGCGGGACGGCTCAGCGAAGCTCGGACGGGGACTCGGCGGCGCTCGCGGCCAGCGCCGCCAGGTGGCGCTCGATTTCGAAGACGTGCGGATCCTCTTGTCCCAGCGCGCGTAGTGCCGCTGCAAGATCCGTCAAGTAGTCGCGATTGCGTCCGCTCGGCCCGGCGGCGGCGGCGATCTGGCGGGCGATCTCCAGCTCGGGCGCCGGACCCAGGTAGGCCGCGTTGTCTTCGGCGGCGATGTACAGCAGGCCCGCCGACTGGCTGCCGTCCTCAAAGAGGATGTCGGTGCAGACCCGCAAGTAGCCATTTTTTTCGCGATAATCGAGATGGTCGAAGACCTCCGGCGCGATCAGATAGGCCATGCCCGCGCAGACCGCCTCGGCTTGCGGCGTGAGCGTGACGACGCGCCCGGGCGCCTCCGGCGTGCCCCGGTGGTCGTGCGAGCCCTGCCAGAAGCGCCGCGCCCAGCCCTTTATGGTCGCCGGACGCCGCGCCAGGAACGGAAAGTCCGCCTTGAAAATCAGCGAGCCGTAGCCGAACAGCCACACGCGATCTCGCTGCTCGAAGCGATGGCGCAGCTTGTTGATGGAAGTTGTATCAAGCGACACGGACGACCTTATGGACTGAAGCGGTTGACAGGACGGGCGCCGCGCTGGTGCCGCGACCGAGCTACGCAGCGGCTACGCGCCGACGCCAGCTCGCCCGACAGCATAGCGCCTCGGATGCAGCTTGGGTAGTCCCACCAGCTCGCGGCGCGCGGACGGCCCGGCTCACGGATCTTCTGGGCCCATCGGCGGGATCTGGATGGCACTGGCAGGCCACGCCGAGCGCGCCAGCGGCGGCGGCTCAGCAAACGCCGGCGGCGCCGCGAAGTCCAGCGCATCAAGCAGATTCGAGGCGTTGGCGTCCCTGTAGGTAAGCGCGCCGAGGTTCCACTTGGTCTCGATGAGCCGCAGGACCGAGGTGTGATCGTGGACCACGTGCGAGACATAGCCAGCGCGCGCATACGGCGACAGAATCACCGTCGGGACCCGGAATCCCAGTCGGTCATACCCGCCCGCCACGCCGCCGGTCTTCTTGGGATTGGGAGGAACGGCGTCGGGAGCAAACGCCGCGGGCGGTGGCACATGGTCGAAGTAGCCGCCGTGCTCATCGTAGGTGAAGATCACGATGGTGCTTTTCCAGGCCGGACTCCTCAAGAGGGCCTCCAGGACTCCCGCGGTGAACGCCTCGCCCTGGTGGATGTCCTGCGGATCTTCTTCGCTGACGCGGTCATGCGGCGTAATCAGGCTGTAGGCGGGCAGCGTCCCGGCCGCCGCATCGGCGAGGAACTGCTGCATGTCGGTTACGTTCTCCAGGTGCTGGACGAGCTTGGCGGGAAACAGCGCGATCTCCGGCCGGCCCGCGGTGTACTCGCGCCACGAGATGCCGAACTGGTCGAGCTTGTCGAAGATGGTCCCGCCCGCCGGCGGCGCCTCGTTGAAGTCCGGCAGCTCGGTAGTGACCATGCCGAGCGCCGTGCCTGCCATGAGGAAGCGGCGGTTCGGATAGGTCTGCGC
>DAOMZC010000553.1:0-4864 GCA_035437965.1 Pseudomonadota bacterium | reverse complement strand
GGACGCAGGAGCGGTTCGGCGCGCTCATCGCCGCGTGGGTCAAAGACGGTGCGGCCTGTCCGCGCGAGGGAGTCAGACCATGAAGATCCATCTGCGCGTAAACGGCGGCGACAAGGAGCTGGACGTCGATCCGGAGATGCCGCTCCTGTGGGCGCTGCGCGACGTCCTGGGCCTTACCGGGACCAAGTACGGGTGCGGTCAGGCGCTGTGCGGCGCCTGCGTGGTCCACCTCGATGGCGACGCGGTGCGCGCGTGCGTGACGTCGGTGCGCCGGGCCGAGGGGCGCAGCGTCACCACCATCGAGGGGCTGTCGGCCGACGGCTCGCACCCGCTGCAGCGCGCCTGGGTCGAGCTGGCGGTCCCGCAGTGCGGCTTCTGTCAGTCCGGACAGATCATGACCGCGGCGGCGCTTTTGGCCAAGCGGCCCAAGCCGAGCGACGCCGAGATTGATCAGTCGCTGAGCGGCAACCTCTGCCGGTGCGGGACGTATACGCGCATCCGCTCGGCGGTGAAGAAGGCCGCCGGCATTTCGCGCCCGTGAGCCCGTGGTGAGCCCCATGCCCATGCCTATCGATGACACCCGCACTCGCATCTCCCGCCGCTCGTTTCTCGGCGTGAGCGTTGCTGCCGCTGGCTTCGGGCTGGGGCTGTTTCCGGCGTCCGCCAAGGCTGCGACCGCGGCGGCTCCGGCGAGCGGCTTCCGGCCGAGCGTCTTTGTCCAGATCACCCCCGACAACTTCGTCACCATTGTCTGCCACCGGTCCGAGATGGGTCAGGGCGTGCGCAGCTCGCTGCCGGCCCTTATCGCCGACGAGCTGGGCGCGAGCATGACCCGCGTGAAGGTCGTCCAGGGCGATGCCGATAAGGCCTACGGCGATCAGAATACAGACGGCTCCAGCAGCGTACGCCAGAGCTTCACCGAGCTGCGCTACCTGGGCGCCACCGCGCGGGCGATGCTCATCACCGCGGCGGCCAAGCGGTGGGGCGTCCCCGAGGCCGGCTGCGAGGCGCGCGAGCACGCGGTGGCGCACGCGGCGACCGGTCGGTCGCTGTCCTTCGGCGAGCTGGCCGGCGACGCCGCCAAGCTGGCGGTTCCCAAGAAAAAGGATGTCACGCTGCGCCCGCTGGCGACGCTGCGTCAGCTCGGCAAGGCGCTGCCGCTCCTGGATGGGCCGGACATCGTCACCGGTCGCGCCGTGTTCGGTGCCGATGTAAAGCTGCCCGGGATGCTCACCGCCGTCGTCCTGCGACCGCCGGTGGTCGGTGGCAAGGTCGGCCGCTACGACGCCAAGCGGGCGCTCGCCGTGCCGGGCGTGCGCAAGGTCGTCGAGCTGCCGGCGCCCAAGCCGCCGTTCGCCTTCAAGCCGCTCGGCGGGCTGGCGGTCGTCGCCGACAATACGTGGGCGGCAATGCGCGGGCGGGCGGCGCTGGAGGTGACGTGGGAGCCCGGTGACAACGCCGGCTATGACTCGGTCGCCTACAAGCAGAAGCTGACCGCCGCGGTGCGCGCGCCGGGCAAGGTGGTCCGCGAGGTCGGCCAGGTGGACCGCGCGCTGGCCGGGGCCAAGCGGCGCATCGAGGCCGAGTACCACGTCCCCCACCTTGCCCACGTGTCGATGGAACCGCCGGTCGCGGTCGCCCGGCTCGCGGGGGAGACCTGCGAGGTGTGGGCCCCGACGCAGAACCCGCAGGGGGCGCAGGCCGAGGTGGCGCGCGCTCTCGGCTTCAAAGAAAGCCAGGTCACGGTCCACGTAACGCTGCTCGGCGGCGGCTTTGGCCGCAAGTCCAAGCCCGACTATGTAGTCGAGGCGGCGCTCGTCGCGCGCGCCGCCGGCGCCCCGGTCCGGCTGCAGTGGACGCGCGAGGACGACGTGCGGCATGACTACTATCACTCGGTCAGCATGCAGCGCATCGCCGCCGGGCTCGATGACACCGGCAAGCTCGTGGCGTGGCACCACCGCAGCGCCTTCCCGCCCATCGCCTCGACGTTCGCCGGCGTGTCGTTCTCCGACGAGGGCGAGCTGCAGCTCGGCCTGCTCGATCTGCCGCTCGCGGCGCCCCACGTGCGAATGGAGAACTGCGAGGCGCGCGCCCACACCCGCATCGGCTGGCTGCGCTCGGTCGCCAACATCTATCACGCCTTCGCCGCGCAGAGCTTCATCGATGAGCTCGCGCAGGCGCGCGGCGCCGATCCGCGCACCACCCTGCTGGAGGTCATCGGCCCCGCGCGCATCGTCACCCCGGCGGAGCTCGGCGTCCGCAAGCTGCCCAACTACGATCAGTCGCTGGACGAGCACCCCATCGACACCGGGCGGCTGCGGCACGTCATCGAGCGGGTGACCGAGCTCGCGCGCTGGAGCACCCGCAAGCAGGAGCACCGGGCCCTCGGCCTGGCCGCGCACCGCAGCTTCCTTACTTACGTAGCCGTCGTCCTGTCCGTGGTACGCGATCCCGCCGGGACCATCCGCGTCGATGAGGCGTGGATCGTCGCCGATGCCGGCACAATCGTGAACCGCGAGCGGGTCGAGGCGCAGCTCGAAGGGGCGATCATCTTCGGCATGAGCATCGGTCTTTACGGCGCCATCACGATGAAGGGCGGCGCCACCGAGCAGGCCAACTTCCACGACCACCGCCTGGTGCGCATTGCCGAGGCGCCGCGCGCCATCCACGTCGAGATAGTCCCAAGCAGCGCCCCGCCCGGCGGCGTCGGCGAGCCCGGGGTCCCGCCGGTCGCCCCGGCCCTTGCCAACGCGGTCTTCGCCCTGACCGGCGAGCGCGTCCGCGAGCTTCCCATCTTGCGCCACTTCCGCCACTAAGCTCCTCCTGTCTTGCGTCGCGCGAGCCGATCGCCGCTCCTCGCGATTGCATGACACAATCAAAACAGACTCCCATGCGCCAGACGTTGACACCGGAGGCCGCGGAGGCTCGCCACGCCGCGGTCGACACCCTGCGCGGCGCCGCCCTGTGCGGGGTGCTCCTGGTAAACCTGCTCGTCGCCTTCCGCGTCTCGCTGCTCCAGCACATCTTGGAGTTTCATACTCATCCGGGCCGGCTCAACCAGGCTGTCGATCTGCTGCTGGGAGTCTTTGTCGAGACCAAGGCGGTGGCGATCTTCTCGCTGCTGTTCGGGGTCAGCGCGGCGATCCACGCCGAGCGGATCAGCAAGCGCGGCCAGAGCTACGCGCCGCTGGTGGTGCGGCGGCTGCTGGTGCTGCTCGGGATCGGCGCGGTGCACATGGTGTTCATCTGGAACGGCGACATCCTGGTCGAGTACGCGCTGGCCGGACTGGTGGTGCTGCCGGCGCTGTGGCTGCCCCGCCAGCTCGGACTCGGGGCGGCGCTCTGCCTGCTTTTCTTGCCGACCTTGCCGCTAAAGCTGCCGCTGCCCACGGTCGACTGGTCGGCGGTGGGCGAGCATGCAGTGGTGGCTACTCGGGTCTACTCGCGAGGCGGCTACTTGGAGATCTTCAGCTTCCGGCAGCTGGAGACGTGGCGGTTCATAGGACCTCTACTGGGCGGAATCCTGCTGCGTACGATGGGCCTCATGCTGCTCGGTCAGTTCGTGTGGCGGCGCGGTATCTTGCGCGCGCCGCAGGCGCATCGTCGGCTGCTCGGCTGGGTCGCCGGGCTCGGAATTCCGCTCGGCATCCTGAGCAACGGCGGAGAGGCGGCGCTGGCCTATGCCCACCGCGGGCTCGGCGGCTGGCAGGGGCTCGCCGACCTGCTGAGCACCGTGCCGCTCGCGCTGGGCTATGCGGCGCTGCTGGTCTTGCTGCTGCAGCGACCCGCGATCCAGCGGGCGCTGTCCGGACTGGAAGCAATCGGCAAGATGGCGCTCACCTGCTACCTCGGTCAGTCGGTGGTGCTGGGGTTTATTTTTTACGGCTATGGCCTGGGCCTGTTTGGTCGGCTCGGCTCGGCGGTCACCGCCCCGCTGGGGCTCTTGCTGTTCGGCCTGCAGGTCGCCTTCTGCCAGCGCTGGCTGCGCCGCTACCAGTTTGGCCCTGTCGAGTGGCTGTGGCGCTCCGTCACCTACGGCCGGCTGCAGCCGATGCGCCGCCAAGCGGAAAAGAAGCGCTAGCCGCTTCCCAGCGGCAGGATGATGCGGAACGTCGTGCCCTGCTCGCGGGAGGAGGCGACCTCGATGCTCCCGTGGTGCGCGGTCACGATCTCCTTGGCGATGAACAGACCCAGGCCCAGACCCTGCGAGCGCTGGTACTCGCTGCGACCGCGGCGGAACGGCTCGAACAGGATGGACAGCTGCTCGGGCTCGATCTCGGTGCCCTCGGGATTGTCGTTGTGGACCTCGCACACCACCAGCGCGCCGACGCCGCGGAGGTTGATGGTGACCGGCCGCCCCGGTCGGCCATAGAGGACCGCGTTGCTGATGACGTTGGAGAACACCTGCTCCAGCCGCCCCTGATCCCAGAACCCGAGCAGCATCGGCTCCAGCGCCAGGATGAAGCTGCAGTGCGGCGAGGCGATCTGGATCTCGTCGACCACGTTGCTTACGAGCTCGCTGAGGTTCACCACCTTGGTGGCGAGCATGATTCCTCCTCCGCGGCGCGCCCGCGTCAGATCGAGGAGCTGCTCGATCATGCGCCGCATCCGCTCGGCGCTGGCGGCGATGCGGCCGACCAGCACCTTCTCGTTGCCCGGGTGGTGGGTCAGCACCGTCGCCGCCATCGTGATGGCGTTGAGGGGGTTGCGCAGGTCGTGGCCGAGGATGCCGAGGAACTGCTCTTGAAACTGCGCGATCTGCTCGCGCTCGCGCGCCGCCGCCTTCTGCTCGGAGACATCTTCGAAGGCGACCACCCCGCCGAGCGGCACCCCGTCCTCGGACATCACCGGCGCACCATCCGGG
>DAOMZC010000552.1:0-4867 GCA_035437965.1 Pseudomonadota bacterium | reverse complement strand
CGCGCGCCGGCGGGCCGCTCCTGGCGCTCAACTGCGGCGCGATCACCGAGACGCTGCTGGAGAGCGAGCTGTTCGGCCACGTCCGCGGCGCCTTCACCGGCGCCACCCGCGACCGCCCCGGCCTCTTCGAGGCGAGCAGCGGCGGCACCCTGTTTCTCGACGAGGTAGGCGAGCTGCCGGCCGCGGTGCAGGTCAAGCTCCTGCGCGCCTTGCAGGAGCGCGAGGTGCGCCGCGTCGGCGATAACCGGAGCCGCCCGATCGACGTGCGGATCGTCGCCGCCACCAACCGCGACCTCGCCGCCGACGTGGCCAGCGGGCGCTTCCGCCGCGATCTGTACTATCGCCTGCGAGTCGTCGAGCTTATCGTCCCGCCGCTGCGCGAGCGCCGCGAGGACATCCTGCCCCTGTCGCGGGTCCTGCTCGCCGCGGCGGCGCGCCGGCTCAAGCGACCGCCGGTGATGCTGTCCGCCGGCGCCGCGGATCAGCTGGTGCGCCACGACTGGCCGGGCAACGTCCGCGAGCTGGAGAACGCCATGGAGCGCGCCGTGGCCCTCGCCCAGAGCCGGCGCATCGAGGTGGACGAGCTGCCCGAGGACATCCGCCGGGCGCTGCCGCCGCCCACCCCGGCGCTCGGCGTGCTGCCGCTATACGCGGTCGAGCGGGACTACATCCTGGCCGCCCTCGCGCGCTGCGCCGGCAACAAAGAGCGCACGGCGGCCGAGCTGGGCATCGGCCCCTCCACCCTCTACCGCAAGCTGAAGCAATACCAAGCCGCCGCGACGCGCAGCAAGTAAGTGCGGACCGCGCCGCCGTTCCGGTTCCGCTGCACCGGCGCGCAGCAGGCAGCTACGGACCGCGCCGCCGGTGCGCAGCCTGGACATGCGAACTGCGCCGCCGTTCCGCGTCGGTTCCGCGGCGCCGGCGCCGCTTCCGCCAGGCCGCCGCGCGCGACACTCAACCAGACCAGGTCGCGGGGCTCCCGGCGCGTCGCTGGGCCGGATATGGGGGCGACCGCGGAGGCGCTGCGGATGGAATCGCGCCGCGGGCAGCGAGCCGTTGACACCGGGCCGCTCGCGAGCGCATCGTCTGGCCATGAGCAGCCGCATCACCGTTGCCCTGGTGCAGGGCGAGGTCGCGCCCACCCTCGGCGAGGCGCTGGAGCGAACGCGCCAGTACGCAGCGGACGCCGCCGCGCGCGGCGCCCGCATCATCGCGTTTCCCGAGACCTGGATTCCCGGCTACCCGGCCTGGCTCGACTGCTGCCGCGACGCCGCGCTGTGGGATCACCCGCCGGTCAAAGCCGCGTACGCGCAGATGGCGGCAAACAGCATCGAGGTAGACGGCGAGTCGGGCCAGGCGCTGCGCGAGCTGGCGCGGTCGGTGCAGGCGACGCTGGTGATCGGTGTCGTCGAGCGCGTCGGCGCCGGACCGGGTCGGGGCACTCTGTACAACTCACTTCTGACCATCGGCCGCAGCGGTGAGCTCATAAACCACCACCGCAAGCTGATGCCGACCTATACCGAGCGGCTGGTGTGGGGGACCGGCGATGCCGACGGGCTGCGGGTCGTCGAGGCCGACGGCGTGCGGGTGGGCGGCCTGATCTGCTGGGAGCACTGGATGCCGCTGGCCCGCCACGCCCTGCATGAGTCGGGGGAAGACGTGCACGTTGCCGTGTGGCCCACGGTCAATGAGCGGCACCAGCTCGCCAGCCGACACTACGCCTTCGAGAGCCGCTGCTACGTGCTCGCCGTCGGCTCCCTGCTGCGCGCCGCGGCGCTGCCCCCCGCGCTGGAGCCGCACCCGGAGCGGGTGAAGAGCCGCGCGGACTGGGTGATGCGCGGCGGCAGCGCCGTAATCGCGCCGGACGGAACGTATGTTGTCGAGCCGGTGTGGGAGCGTCCGGAGCTCATCGTGACCGAGCTCGATCTGACCCGCCTGCGCGAGGAGAACATGACGCTGGACGTGGCGGGACACTACCACCGCCCGGACCTGTTCTCGTTCGGTGTCCGCCGCGGCACCCGTCCGCGGGCGCCGGGGTCCGCTAGCTCGACCTGAGCGCGGTGGCTTCCGCCACCTGAGCGCGCTGGACGCCGCCCTGGCGGCTCACGAAGCGACGGTCATCTTGAAGATGCCGGTGGCGTTGCTGGCGTCGAAGGCCAGATCCAGCCGGCGCTGCCCGTGGTCATCTGTATAGCTGTCGCGGGAGATGAACTCATAGAACGAGCCGGGCACCGCCCGCGCCGGCGCCCCGCCCAGCTGCCGCAGCACCGTCGCGGCGCGCAAGGCGGTCTGGCGGACGCGCCCGCTGCGCGAGATCTCGACGGAGTCCTTCATCGGATAGCCGCGCGCCCGCAGCGCCTCGGCCAGCGCCGCGACATCGGGCACCCGATCGGTGGCGTGGTTGAACGCATTGCCTTCGGTGCTGATCCACGCCATCTCGGCCGACTCGGCGAGCAGGGTCTCATAGTCGGCGACCGCCGGGAGCTCGTGGTGACGGCCGAAGCAGCGCACGAGCCGCGGCAGCAGCTCGACCGCCTGCGCCAGCGGCAGGCAGCCATCGCGGCCCAGGCGCTCGATGCGGGTGATGTCCGCGGGCGCCAGCGGATCGCGCGAGCTCGCCACGACGCGACCGACCGCGTCCTGGAACTGCGGTGAGAAGGACTCGGGATGGAGCTCGCTGACGAAGTACTGCGCGATGTCTTCGGGAAGGTCGGCATGCGTATAGGCGCGGCCGGTCATCCGCAGCCGGGTGAGCGGATAGGTGCCGGTGCAGCGAAAGCCGAGCGGTCGGAGAAAGCGGGTAAACGCCGCCTCGCCCGGCGGCAGCGCGCCGCAGGTCGGCGACAGGACGGTGCGCAGCGCTCCGTGATCGAACACCACCTGGCTGCCGGCCGCCGAGACCTCCCCGACATAGCGCGCGGCGTCGGGCACACCGCCGAGCAGCCCATCGAAGAGCAGCAGGTTCATGGCCTGGGCGAGCTCGGCCCGGCTGACCACCGCCGATTCATTTTCGCGGAGCCGCGGGCTTACGTGCACCGTGGCGAGCAGCCGCTGGGCCGCCGGCTCTCCGCAGACGGCGGTGAGCAAGCCGAGTAACGTGGATGCCGAATTGATCATCGAAGTGGCAGCATAGGCGATCGTGCCGGCCAGCTGAGGCGAAATCTTGTCCAGGGCCGCGTCACCCCGGTGACTCCGGTCGAGTTAAAACGGCACGCGCCTTGGCACAAGTCTACCAACGGTCCCTTTTTGGAGGTCCTCATGCAAACGCTGAAATGGCTCGGTTTCCTGATGCTGCCGGTTCTCGGCTGCGGCTCGGCGGCGGATCTTTCCGTTCCCGTTCCCGCGCCCGACTACGTCGATAACATCTCTGCGGCGCTCACCAGCACGTACAGCTTTCCGGGGGCCACCAACGTGGCGCTCAGCGGCTCGACGGCGTACATCGCGCGCGGCAGCTCGCTCGGGGTCCTGGACCTCAAGACCGGGAGCTCGGTCTCGTATACGATTCGCGCTCACGATGTCGCGGTCAGCGGCAGCACGGTGTACGTGCTGGACGCGGTGGCGCCGGGCGCGCGGCCCGATTTCTCCAACCAGGGCGGCAGCGGCTCGCTGAATGTCCTGTCGTTCGCCACCCCGACCAGCCCGAGCTTCGCGGCGCCGGCCCTGCGCGTCCCGGTCGGACCGTTTTCGGGCATCGCGACGGGCGGCGGGCGGTTCGTGGTCTCCGGCGGCACGGGGCTGCTCACGGCCGGCACGTTCACCGGTGCGGCGCTCAGCCGCAGCTTCACCCGCGATCTGGGAACCGGGCAGCCCGATGTGACCCTTAGCGCCGACGGTACCCAGGCCTACGTGGCGACCGATTTCGATGGCAACACCTACGGCATCACGGTGCTCAACATGGCGACCGGGGCGACTCTGGATCGCGTCACGCTGGTGAGCGGCAGCTCGCGCGTGCTCAGCTCGCCCGGCAGCGCCGCGCCGGCAAACTTCGCCGTGCAGAGCGCCGTCGTGCCCGGACAGAGCACGCTCGTCGCCGTCCACCCCGATGGCATGGCGGCCATCGACCTGACGCGCCTCGATAATAACGCGGCGACGAGCCCGGTCGTGCGCAGCCTTACGGCGACCGCCCTGGGCGTGCTGCCGGTGCACGTCGCGGTCGCCGGGAACACCGCCTACGTAGTCGGCAGCAGCCCCTCCCCGCAGCTGGTCAAGGTGCAGATCGACACGTTCAAGGTCCTCGGGCGGACGGCCCTTAGCGGCACGCCGCGCGGCCTGGCGGTCAGCTCCACCCAGCTCGTGGTCGCGACCGGAGGGGGCGTCGAGGTCCTGGCGCCCTGACATCCACGATCCCACGAAATGGAACGGAACCCCCTGCGCGCTGGCGCTGGCGATGACCGCGGGCGACTTCCTGGAGAACCGCGCGCTCATCGCGCTGGCGAGCGCGGTCGCTCCAGATCCAGAGCAGGTGCAGCGCTTGCAAGTCGCGACCAGCGTGAAGTGGGGCGCGCTGTACCTGTGCGCTGGTGGGCTGGGCGCGGCGCTGCTCCGCGGCGGGGCCCTGCGCCGCGGGCTCGCGCTGCTCGCCTTTTTCGGGGGCGGGCTGGGCCTGTTCGCGGTCCTGGGGCCAGCCAGCGGCGGCTTCGATCCGCGGGCGCTCGCCGGGCACGCCAGCTCGGTGGTGACCGTGCTCTGGCTTGCGATCCTCGCGCTCGCCATCGCAGCAATTTTTGCGGGCCGCCACCACGAGCCGCGCTGAGCGGACCGCTGGCCTACCCCCGCCCGCCGGCAGTCAGCCGGCGCCGCCGTCGCACGGTCGCCACCAGACGCAGGCCGAGCGCCAACAGCAGCACTCCGAACAGCAGCGCGTAAG
>DAOMZC010000551.1:0-4878 GCA_035437965.1 Pseudomonadota bacterium | reverse complement strand
CGAGACGGTCGAGCAGGCCGAGCTGGCGGCGGCCCGGCGGGCGACGGAGGCGGACTTCGCCACGAGCCCGCTCGTGCACGTGCTCTTGGAGCGCACCTGGACCGTGCTGCAGCCGAGCCCGCGCCCGCGCCGCGGCGAGTCCCCGGGGCGCGGCGAGTACTCGCTCGATCCCGCCGCCAACGTGTTTCAAGCCGCGGACGCAGCCGACCCGGATGAACACGACCTCTATCTAACCGCGGGCTTCGACGATGACGACGATCTCCTGCCCGGTCTGAGCGCCTCGGCCCGGGAGGCCCAGCCGGGGGCCGCCGGGTCAGCGCGGGACGGTCGCGCGCGCCCCGGCGGTCGGAGCCCGCTCAGCACGAGCCCGCTCGTCGACCCGGCGCGCCGCCAGATCCTCAAGGCCCGCTTCTTCGCCGAGCTGACCCGCCCCACCGGCCGCGATCTGGCGCTGCTCGACCTGACCGAGGCGACCCTGGTCGCGCTGCAGTCCAGCCTCGAGCTCGTCCCCAGCGACTGCCTGCCGCGCGAGGAGCACCAGCAGGCCGCCGCCCACGGCATCGCCACCGTGTTCCGCGACTACCTGCTGGCGCACAAGCGCGTCGACACCGCCAAGCTCGCCGCCCGCTTCGCCGCCGTGCTGGCCAAGACCTGTCACCTGCCGCCGGCGCTGTGCGATTCGCTGGGGCGGGCCCTCCTGCGCGCCAGCGCGACGTTCGTCGATCAGGTGTGCCACCGCTGCCCGGTCGGCTGCCTGGACCGCCCGCGCTCCGGGGTGAGCGCCGAGTTTTTCTCCCCAGAGCACCCAGCGCTGCATTAAGCTCGGCCGCGCGCCGGACCTTCCGCCGCCTGGGCCTGCCGTCGCCGATTAGCACCTTTCGGGGCGTAAGTCGGCGAATCGACTAACCAATAATCCGCGGTCGCGCCGTCAGAACTCTTGACAGGCTCGCCGCTCGCCCACTAAAGATAGCGATAGTTTTTCTGTTTTCCTTGGAGGAGCCCCTTGGCCAACGTCCCTTCCGCTCAAAAACGCAACCGCCAACGCCTGAAGCGGCGCACGCGCAATCTTCAACACCTTGTCACGATGCGCACCAAGGTGAAGCGCGCCCGTCAGAACCTCACCGATACCAAGGTGGACGCCGCGGCGACCTCCGAGAGCGTGGAGACCGCGATCAGCCAGATCGCTCGCGCCGCGACCAAGGGCGTCATCCATAAGCGGACCGCCTCGCGCAAGATCTCGCGTCTGACGCTCGCCGCCAACAAGGCGGCCCGGGATCAGAAGGCGCCGTCGGCCGCGACGCCCAAGAAGCAGGCCAAGGCCAAGCCCGGCGCCAAGGCGGCCCCCGCCAAGGCCGCTGCTGCCCCGGCCAAGGCCCCCGCCAAGGCGCCGGCGACCAAGGCGACCAAGGCCCCCGCCAAGAAGTAGTCGGCCGACCCGCGCGGCTCCGCCGGGTCAGCGCCCCTCGCACCTGCTACGTGGCACACAGCTGGAGCACGAGCTGCTCCATCAGCCTCTCGTCGTCCAGCTTGGACATCTTGAGCGCCCGGTCGACCTGGTAGATCGCCTCGTGCATCGCCGCGACCCGCCCGGGCGACAGCCGGCGTGCCTGATCCATCAGCTTGGTAGCGATGAACGGCAGCACCCCGAGCGCGCTGGCCACGTCCCCCACCCCGGGGCGCCCCTGGCTTAGCAGATCGCGGGTCTGCCACAGCTGACGGACGTGGCGCGCCAGCATCGCCAACAGCCGCAGCGCCGGCTCGCGCAGCGCCATCATGCCGCCCAGCAGCGATAGCGCCGCGGAGCGATCACCCGCCCCCACCGCATCGATCAGCTCGAACACCGAGTGCTGGCGCGTCGTCGCCACCACCTCCTCGACATCGGCGATGCGGATCGGCGCCCCGGCGGCGACGTAGCAGGACAGCCGCTCCAGCGCATCGACGAGCTGCCCGAGGTCCGCCCCGATCTCCTCGGCGATCCGGGCCGCGGCGCCGGGCTGCAGCGCCACCTTCAGGCGCCGCGCCTCGCTCTCGACGAACGCCGGCAGCTGGCGCTCGGTCAGCGGATCGAGCTTGAGCAGCAGCCCGTGCTTCTTGAACGCGGTAAAGAACTTGAGCCGCAGATCGGCCTTGTCGGCGACAAAGCACAGGCACGCCTCGGGGACCGGCGCCTCCAGGTAGCGCAAAAGGCCCGCCAGCTCGTCGGCGCTCAGCTCATCGGCGTCGCGCACCAGGACCAGGCGCCGCTTGGCCATCATCGGCAGCGTGCGCACGCAGGCGAGGATCTTGGGGACCCCGGCCTCCTTGGCGTGGAGCACGTCGTAGTTGAACTCGCGCGTCGCCGGCTGCAGCATCGCCGCCTTGATGGCCTCGGTGGCGCGGTCGATGAGGAAGCGCTCTTTGCCGCACAGGTACACAAGCGGCAGCGGAGCGCCCGCCTGCAGCGCGTCGAGCAGCGGACCGAGCGGTTCCTGAGTCTTTTGCGGGGCAGCCATTTGGGACGGCACTTTAGCCCACCGGGGCGCAGGTGTGTCAACAGCGGCCGTCGGTGCCCCCGGACGGGACTTGGGAATCGATTAGGCGGGCTGGCTGGTCAGTCAGCGGGGCGGGCCGGGGCTCTGCCCGTTGCCGCAGCAGATCGAGCAGCCTTCCGGAGCGCCGCTATCGGCCACGTCCAGGTGGCACAGGTCCGTCGTGACCGAGTTCGGACACTGCTTGAAGCCGGGGGCGCAGGCGTTCGTGTCCCCCGGACAGACGAACGTATCGGCGGCGATGAGGATGCCGCCGTTGCTGCAGGCGACTGTCTGATACGTGCAGTGCTTGCCGTCGATGCAGGTCAGGTTCCCGGGACAGACATAGCCGGGGCCGCACTTGTAAAGGACGCGGTTGAAGTCGGGGTTATAGCACGAGCCGGCCAGCGCCACCCCGACGAGCAACCCCAGCCAGCCGAGGCGCCGCCCGCTTCCGCCACTTGCAGGCGCCGCGGCGCCGGTGTGTCTCCGCATCAGAAGCTCCCTCCGACCAAAAAGCCGCCCGGCCGGGGGGCCAGGGTGAGCGTCAGCCCGTCGCGCTGCTGGTGCCACACCAGGGTCCAGATGATCCCCGAAGCCAGCGCCGCCCCCCCGACCACATCGAAGAAGATCCCCGCCCCCTGGAGCCCGTTGCCGCGCGAGTCCACAGCCTGCAGCCCCGAGTCAAAGACCCGGTTCTGGTTGTTCACGCTGTCAATCTGCCGCGCCGCCGCCAGCGCGCCGCCGCCGAGCCCCACTCCCAGCAGCACCCCGCCGAGCCCCGCCCCCATGAGCGCCAGCGCCCCCTTGGGCGGATAGCGGTAGACGGTCTTGGGCGGCGGCTTCTCCCCTTCCTGAATCGCCTGCGCGATGCGCAGATCGTCGAGCCGCGAGCGCGCGGCGAAAGTGTCGGGAGCGTTGGGACACTCTTCGATGTACTGCTCCAGGAACTTGACCGCGTCCTGATACTGCTTCTGCCGGGACGCCACCGCGGAGAGGTTCACCAGGAACTCTGGATCTTTGGAGATATCGTAGGCGCTTTGGAACTCGCGGCGCGCCTGGGCGTACTCCTTGGTGTCGTAATAGATGATGGCGCTCTCGTAGTAGCGGCGGGCCTTCTCGCCGTCGGCGACCGAGGGGTTGATCGGGCTCTTGCACTCGTCCTTGGCGCGGACCCGGCGGCCGTACTTGCGCGCCTCGACGTGCGAGACGGGCATCGTGTGCGACCACAGCGACCCGAGCGCCAAGACAAGCACCCAGCTGCAGCCGCTGCCGACACGCCTCTGTCCTGCCCGACGCGAGCAAATCCTATCCATGGGCCCCCACTGCGAAGATCGGCAACACCTGTAGACGCCGATTATATATTGGTCCGGCGGGCCAGGAGAAGCCGCAGACGCTTGACGCGCGGCGGCGGTGTGGGTTCACGGGAGGCCGGAGCGGCCGATGTCGGTGTCGACGGTGTCGGAGGAATGTCGGGGGGATGTCGGGGGGATGTCGGGGGGATGTCGGGGAGGGTCGGGGTCGGGCGGCCTTGGCGCAGGTCTAACGCGGCGGCCAGTCGTGTGGCAGATCGCGAGAGGTAGGCGGAGCTCGGTGCGGGCGGCCGGACGGACTCGTGGAGAAGCGCTCGCGCGCGGGACCGCGCTGCGGCGGGCGGTCCGGACTCCACTCCGCTCGCTGCGGACGATCCGGAGCGGAGCTGCCGCGCACCACGCCGCGCCGACCGGAAGCAGAGCGCTCCGGACTCTCACTGAAAGAGGGGCGCTCGCGCGGCGGGCGATCCTGGCTCCACTCGGGTCGTCGTGGTCGCGGCGGCGCGCCTTCGCGGGCACCGCCGGCGGGGCGGTCCTGGCTCCACTCGCGGTGACGCGGCCGAGCCGAGGCGCCGTCGCGAGCATCGCCGGCGGAGCGGTCCGGACTCCACTCAGCGGTGCGCGGGCGAGCTGAGGTGCCGCCGCGGGAACCGGAGGTGGGGCCCTCTTGACTCCACCCGGCGGTGCGCGGACGAGCTGAGGTGCCGCCGCGCGTGGGACGCTCAGGACTTTCGCCGAAAGCGGAGCGCTGGCGCGGGGGGCGGTCCTCGCTCCACTCGACGGTGCGCTGCCGGGAAGGTGGGGCGCTGCGCAGACCGGGGGCGGGGCGCTCCGACCCTGCGCCGAAGGAGGGACGCTCGCGATCCTCGCTCCACTCAGGTCGTCGCGTTCGGGAAGCTGCCGCGCCGCTCGGGCCAGGGGCGGGGCGCTCCGACCTCGCGCCGGAGGGACGCTCGCGATCCTCGCTCCACTCGGGTCGCCGTGGTCGGGAAGGTGGGGCGCCGCGCAGGCCAGGGGCGGGGCGCTCCGACCTCGCGCCGGAGGGACGCTCGCGATCC
>DAOMZC010000550.1:0-4883 GCA_035437965.1 Pseudomonadota bacterium | reverse complement strand
TCGCGGGCCCCGGCCGAGCTGCACCCTGACCCCCGCCGGCCGCCGGCTGGCCGTCGCCCAGGCCGCTGCCCGGGCCGCAGTGGTGACCGTGACAACACTCTTGGCACCCATGCGCGCGATGGTAGCATCGAGCCATGAAAGCGCGTGGCCTCTTTCTTCGCTCGATTTTGCCGGTCCTGACCACTTTCTCCTTGGCCGTCTCCACGTTACTCAGCGCCGGCTGCAGCGAGGCGCTGTACCCGCCGCGCCCGCAGTCGCTGCCCGGTCCGGCGCTCGCCGAGCCGCCGCACTCGCGGGTGAACCTCCACGTGAGCCTGACCCAGGACGGCATGTCCAAGCTCATCGAGTCCGAGGTACCGACGAGCGGCGAGGTGCCGTTCCACCTGCTCGGCCCGCGGCGGCTGCAGTGGCGCCGCACCCCCATCGAGCTGCGGTTCAACCAGGCCGCCGGCACCATCGCGGTGCGCGCCACCATCCAGGGCACCGCCGCGCTGCCGGCGACCACCGCCAACTTCACGATCAACCTTTATGCCGAGGCGCAGCCGGTGCTGTCCTCGGACTACATCGCCCAGCTGCAGGTGCCGCAGGTGCAGGTCACCAGCGACGATCGCCTGCTGCGCGCCGCCGAGTGGAGCGGCGGCGCCCTGTCGATGATCAAGGACCAGATCGAAAAGCAGCTGCGCGAGCTGCGCATCGACCTGCGCCCGGTGCTGGCGCAGAGCTACCTCAAGCTCGCCAAGCCCCTGCCGTTCAAGGTCGGGGACGCCGACGCCTGCGTGCGCCTGGGGCTGCAGACGATCGAGGCCGGGCCGACGGTGCTCGCCGGCGGCATCGAGAAGGACCTGAGCGTGGTGGTCGCCCCCTCGGTGACGCTGCCGTGCACCAACGAGCAGGGCTCGGCGGTCGGGGCGCAGTCGCTGCCGCCGCTGCACAACGTCGCCAGCATCCCCTCGGGGCCGTTCGAGGTCATAGTCCCGGTGGCGGCGACCTACCCGGAGCTGCAGAAGGCGATGAAGCAGGCGTTCACCAACGGCAAGCTCAACTTCTCCACCGAGTTCCCCGACCTCTACCTGGAGAAGCCCGAGGTCTACGCCTCCGGCGGGCAGGTGGTGGTCAAGCTCCACCTCAACGGCTTTGTGAAGAAGGGCTTCACGGTGGCGCTGTCGGGTGACCTTTACATGACCGGCCACCCGCAGGTGCGCGACAACGAGCTCGAGTTCCCCGACATGGAGCCGACCATCGAGACCAAGAGCGCGCTGCTCAAGCTCAAGACGGCGCTCGACTCAAGCGGGATGCGCAACCAGGTGCGGCAGGCGCTGCGGCTGGACATCGGGGCGCGGCTGCAGGCGGTGCGCGACAAGCTGAGCAAGGATCTGATGGTCCGCCACCAGGTGAGCGCCCGCGGTCCCGAGGCGTGCGTGAAGGCGTCGGTGGGCCGCGTCGAGGTCACGAACGTGTTCGCCCACGACGCCTACTTGCGGATGTACGTGAAGGTCGCGGCGCAGAGCGCGGCCTACCTGCCCTGCCCGTAGCGGAAGGGGGCGCCGGCTCCTGCTTCAGCCCGCCGGCTACTGCTTCAGATTAATCACACCGCAGCCGATGCGTCCGCCGGAGTTGCCGGTCGGCTGGGTGGCGGTGTCATCGACCTTCTCGTGCAGCACCAGCGCCCGCCCGACCACCGAGACGGTGCCCGGGTTGACCGAGATCTGGTCGGTGAGCAGCTCGAGCTTGCCGTTTCCGTCCTCGCCGACGGTCAGGTTGCCGAAGTCGCCGGCGTGGTGGGTCGCCTTGTCGGGGGCGCCGTGCTCGGCGTTGCCGGGGTTGAAGTGGCCGCCGGCGCTCTTGGCGTCGGGGGCCGAGCAGTCGCCGTTTTCGTGCACGTGCAGGCCATGCTGGCCGGGGGTGGCGCCGCTGACCTCGACGAGGATCTTCACCTTGTCGCCGGCCTGGGTGAAGGTCGCCTGGCCCTTGACGGTGCTGTTGCTGCGCGCCTCCAGGGTGGTCACCGCCACCGGCCCGTCACCGCCGGTGGTCGGCGGCTTGTCGGTCTTCTGCTCGGCGGCCGGCGGGCAGGCGGTGAGGCAGACGGCCGCGGTCAGCGCGAGCCCGAAGCAGCGAATAGAGGACAGAGTATTTGTGCGCATTTTAGAACCTCCATGCACCCGAGTCGACCGGGGCGCTAGTTTTGGATGTTAATAGTCCACCGACTAACCCGGCGCGTCAATTCTGCCTTTTGGCGGATGGGGGGTCGTCGTTTGGGTCGCTTTGGTCGTCTTAGTCGTTTGCTCGTTCGGGCGGCTGGCCAAAAGCTGCAGCGGCGCCGTCTCCGGCAGCCGCGGCCTCTTTTTTGAGGGTGAGCTCCGGCGGCTCGCTCGCGACGGGAACGTCCAGGCGCCGGGCGAGGATCACGCAGTGGATGGTCTCTTCAGTTGGCGGGTGCACCGAGATGAGCTCGAAGCCGGTCTCTTTCAGCAGCCGCTCATAAAGGGACAGGGGCTTGTAGCACTGCAGCCCGAAGTCGTCGTAGGGCACGTAGCTGTGCTCCCAGACCAGGCACAGGTCCGGGTTGTGGTCGTAAAGGGGCTCGCAGATGATGAGGTGCCCGTCGTCGGCCAGCGCCTTGTGGGCCTTGTGCAGCAGGCGCCGGCACAGCTCGGGCGGCCAGTCGGCGAGCACGCGCGAGAACATCACCGCGTCGTTGCCCCCCGGCAGCGGGTCGGTGCGGAAGTCGCCGGCGATGCCGCCGATGCGATCCCAGGCGTTGTTCTGCGCGGCCAGCGCCTGGACCATTTCGGTCGGCTGCGGCATGTTGAACACGGTGATGATGAGGCGGGGAAAGCTGCGGTACAGCTGCAGCGCCATGGTGCCGTCGCCGCCGCCGACATCGAGCAGGCGCTCGTAGCGCTCGAAGTCGACGTAGCGCCGGATCACCGCCAGCGTATCGAGCGCCGCGCTGCGCATCCAGTCGTGCAGGAGGCTCGTGTCCGCCGCGTCCACCGGCGGATAGCGCACCGGCTGCTCGAGCCGCAGCCCGTACATGAGGCTCGGCAGCGGGTAGGCCACGGCGGTGCGGTAGTAGCGCAGGAACTCGCGGAAGAACCAGCCGCCGTGGCCGCTCTCGCCGAACATCGAGCGGATGAGCTCCCCGAGCCGGTAGCGCGGCGGGGCGTCCAGGCCATTTACCTGCTCACCGCCGTCCGGCCGCGGCAGCTTGTCGAGAAACCCCGCCAGGTGCAGGGCGTGCAGCCACTTGCGCCCGCGGTGGGCGGAGATGCCCAGCGCCGCGATGATCTCCTCGGCGCTCTTGTCGCCGCTCCCCAGGACGGCCGGCAGGTACAGGTCGCACAGCGAGGTAAACAGCGCATAGCGCGCGCCGCCGGCCAGCAGGTTGTAGTAGGCCTCTTCGGTCTTCTGGATGGTCAAAGGTGGGGTGGTCATGAGCTCTCACCAAAGCGGCCAGCCACAGAGCGCAACAGAGCGCCCGCGGCGGGCGCGCTGGCCCGAAAAAGGCCGCGGCGGCCTCATGTTACCAGCTTGCCACCGTCGGTTCCAGGCCGTTCTGCCGCCGCCGCTTGGCGCTTTGACTTTGACCGGTCGGCGGTGCTACGGCTCGCCGGGCATGAGTGACGCGCTAGACATGGTCGAGGTGGTCCGAAAGTTCGGCTCCTACATCCCGTTCAACCACTACCTGGGCATCGAGACCACCGAGGTAAGCGCCGGCTACGTCCGCTTCACCCTCCCCTTCCGGCCGGAGTTTGTCGGCGATCCGCGGCGCGCCGCCCTGCACGGCGGGGTCACGGCGGTGCTCATCGACGCGGCGGGCGGCGCCGCGGTGTGGACGCTGGTGGACCTCGGCGAGCGGGTCTCGACCATCGACATGCGGGTCGACTACCTGGCCCCCGGCCGGCTGGAGCCGCTCGTCGCCGAGGCGCGCGTGCAGCGCAAGGGCAGCCAGGTCGCGGTGGTCAATATCCGCGTCTACCACCCCACTACCCCCGCAGAGACCGTCGCCGACGGCAAGGCGGTCTACAGCATCCGCCCGGTCGGCTCGTCCCCGCGCCCGTCCCCGCCCGCGGCGAGCGCGCCCGCGAAAGAAGACGAAAAGGGCGGCTAGGGAAGGCCCAGCGCGGTCCACGGCCAGGCACGGCACGACGCGGTCCGCGGCTGGCCTTGCTCGATCTTGAAGATGCCACGGCTGGAAGGCCCGAGGCGCGCGGTCCGCGGCTAGCCCTTGTAGCTGGCGCGCCGCTCGAAGAGCTCGTCGCGGCGCCAGGCGTAGGATGGGGCGTCGTCGCTCAGCACCAGGCCGGGCAGCTCATTGGCGAGGAGCCGCGGCCCCCCGCGGCGCGCGCCCAAGAGCAGGCTCACGTCCGTCTCGACGAGCTGGAACCCGCGCCGGGCGAGCTGGCCGCGCAGGATCGTCGAGCTGCCCGGCGAAAGGATCAGGGTGCCGCGGATCGCCAGGCACGCGGTGGCGCCGGCCTGCGCGTCCTCGGGCGCGAGGACGAAGTACTCGACGTGGCTGCCGGCGAAGCGCAAGAGCTCCTCGGGGGTGTGGCTGAGCAGCGCGCCGCGGTCGACGAGCAGGACCTTGGCGCCGCTCGGGGCGGTCAGGTAGGCGAGGCTCTGGGCACCGGCGGTGCACGGCGGGCGCAGCTCGACCTCCAGGGTCTGCGCGCCGAGCGGCAGCAGCCCCTTGACCTCTTCCAGGCTGGCCCGGCACGAGGCCGGCGCCGCCTGCCCGTAGGTCAGGATGTAGCGGTTGCGGTCGATGGGGATGACATCGAGCTGGCCCTGGAAGCGGTGGCCGCTCGGGCGGACCCGCAGCCCGGCCTTGCTGAGCGCGCGGCTCACCGAGTCTTCGTTGACATCTTCGCCGGCAT
>DAOMZC010000549.1:0-4890 GCA_035437965.1 Pseudomonadota bacterium | reverse complement strand
TCTCGCCACGTCCGCCGCGTCCGATCCCGCGCTCGCTACGTCCGATCCCGCGGCCGGCGCGCTGGCCTCCACGCCCCCCGGGTCCGCGGCGCCGCTGGCCGCGCCGGGTCTGCCGCGCGACCCGGACCTCCCGCAGGCCCCCTGTCGGATGCTGTGGACCGAGCTCACCGTGTTCTGGGACGGTCGGGTCGTGCCGTGCGCCAACGTCTACGAGCCCGACAACCTCCTTGGCGATCTGCGCACCCAGACCCTGGACGAGGTCTGGAACGGCCCGCCCATCCAGGCCCTGCGCCGGGCCCACCTGGAAGACCGGGTCGCCGCGATCCCGGTCTGCCGCAGCTGCCCGCGCCATCCCCTCGACCGCCAGGACTTCATCGCCGTGGATCAGCTGACCCAGCGCCTGCGCAACTATGTCGGCGTCGATCTGACCCCGCGAAAGGGGCTGTCCTGAGGGCGCTTTTCCCAGGCGGGTAGTCAGGCCGCTCGCGGCGGATGAGCGGCCTTCAGCGGCGACGCCGCTTGAGCGTACGCAGCCATACGGTAGGGCGTATCAGGACGGTGGGAAGGCGGGTGGGAGTTACGGCTCGTTGCGGAAGATCAGAAGGCGCTTGTCGCTGGTAGCCACGGCGACATCGGGCAGCCCGTCCAGGTTCACGTCCCCGACCGAGATTGAGGTCGCCCTGGGGGCGGCTACGCCGAGCGGCTCGGCCAGGGCAAAGGACTTGTCCGGGTGCTGCGGTGACCACATCAAGGTGCCGTCCGCCGCCGCCAGGATGAGATCCTGCAGTCCATCGCTGTCCAGATCGGCCAGGGCGGCGGCGATTGGTCCCCGCCCGCCCGCAGCGCCGCTCACATCCGGCCCCATCTCAACGCCGGTCGCTATCCCCGCGGCCTTGACCAGCTTGAGCAGCGTCCCCTTGCCGCTGCCATCCCACACCACGGCGAAGTAGTCCGCCGAGCGCTGACTCGGCGCCGCGCCCAGCGCATCGCGGGTGGCGATCACCGCCGTCCCCTGGGTCGCGACCGAGGCGAGGTGGGCCACGGCCACAGAGCCGGTGCCGGGGTTTGTCTGAAACGCCAGGACCTCGGACGGACGCGCCAGCAGGATTACCGACTCTTCACTGCACCCTGCAAGCGTGAGCGCGTCGGTCGGGATTCTGCTCTCCACTGCGCTCAGCCCGGCCTGGACGTTGCCGAGGAGAGGCTGCAGGGCCAGATCGACGCGGTTGGTCATTCCGTAGTAGTCGTAGATGACCACCGCGCCCTGAACCAGGACCTCTTGCGCCGCGGGCCCCTGCTGCAGCTTGTCCTGCGTGACCTGCCACTGGGAATTGTTGGCATGCACCAGCGCGGAATCGGCGCCCTGGGCATACAGATCCAGCCAGCGCAGCTGCATCCCGCCGGCCGTGACCTCCTCGAGCGCCAGCAGCTGCCCCGGCACCCCCACCGGACTTGCAACCTGCACCGTCGCCCGCCCCGTCACCGTGCCCGAGCGGTTCGTGGAGGTCGTCATTCCCGTCACCTCCACCGCCGGCGCCAGCTTGGGCGAGCGAAAGACCCGGTGCAGCCCATCAGTCTGGGAAGGAGCAAGCCCGTCCAGCATGACCGTGGCGCGCAGCGCCCCGAGCTTCAGCTGCTCCGGGCTGCGGGTCACCACCGCGCTCTGCGCCGCCTCATCAAGTGTATGCTGAACGTCGGTGACGGTCGTCCCATCGAGGTCAAGCTGCACCGACTTTACCTGCTTGACCCGGAACACCTGATTGATGTCCGTGGCAATCGCCTGGATCTGGATTGGCAGACTCGCCGGGCTCCGCAGATCCGTACGATCGGTGGCGAGCGACACCTTTAGCGCGTAGCGCTCCGCCGGGCACTGCCCGAACCCGCGGTCATAGGTGCCGAGCTCACAGAGCACCTGATTTGCGCAGCTTGCCGAGAGCACCATCATACCCAGCCCGACCGCGTACTTCATCCGCCGCTGCAGTCCCCGCATCTACATACTCCTCAGGGCAAGGTAAGCGCCAAGACTCCGCCCCCCACCGCCGCCAGGCCCACTCCCAGCAGCGCCCCGCCGGCCCCGAAGCGGTCGGCGACGCAGGGGTGCTCCAGCCCATACTCGATGCACCCTCCCGCGGTCCGGAACAGCGGCACCCCCAGGTGGATCGAGCCGAGCACGATCGCCAGGCCGCCGACCCCGATCAGCGCGCCGCCGACTCCCTTGCGCCACACGGGCAGCGGCTTGATGATCCGTTTCTTGTTCAGCTCATCATCGCACGCCTTGCCCGAGCGACCCAGCTGTTCCCTGCAGACCTTTTGAAGGAGCGACAAAAAGCCCTCGTCCATGCTGCAGCTCGAGGCCCGGCAGCCGTCGTAGAGCGCCTGCAGGTGCGCCGGATCCGTCGGCACCGTCCGGTACTCGGGCGGGGTGAAGCCAAACCACTGACCTTTACGCTGATACTGCGGGTTCTGGAATATCGCCTGCTCTTGCAGCTGTACGCAGGAGTCTACATATCGGCCCGGCGGCTCCTTGACCGCCGCGCTGACCCGGCTGCTGTCCTCTTCCAGGTTGCCCTCGGCGGCAAAGACCATGGAGACCAGCAGGTGCCCGGTGCGCGAGCAGACCTCGCGGCTCTGGGCGGCGGCCGGCAGGCTCCACAGCAGCACCCCCATCGCGACGAGCGCAACTTTCGCGGCCGGTAGGCTGGAGGCAGCTGGGCGGTCGAAGCTGGGCATGACGATCCTAAGTTAGACCCTGGGCGAGGCGAGTCTGACTCCTTCCTAACACAGCCGCCGGAAAACTTCAGCTAAAGGGAGGATTCGCTTGCAGGTCGCGGCTTTTCGGCTCGGCGGTCAGCGCCCGGCCAGGGTGCGCCGCGGGCCGCCGGCGACCTGCAGCAGCCGCTCGATGGCCTCCGAGACCTGCACTCGCCTACCCTTTATCGAGCCGGCGAACACCTGCCGGATGACCCCCTGCTCATCGAGCAGCAGGGTAAGTGGTCGAACCTCCGCACCCTTGAGCGAGCGGAGCAGGTCATCCGCCGCGCTGCGCGCCGGGTCTTCATCCGGAACCGTCAGCAGGCACGAGGGAGCTCCGTTGTGCGAGACGCTTTTTACGTCTTCCACTTGCGGGCAGCTCCGCGCGAGCCCGTCGGCATAGGGGCTGGCCCAGAAGCTCACCACGTCCTCCGGCGGGGTCTGGTCCGGCGGATCGGCGATAAAAAGGAACTGCACGCTGCGGCCGCCGCGCCGCTTCCACTCGGCCGTCAGGGCGCGCAGCTCGGGCAGCTCGGCGAGGCAGGGCAGGCACGGCTTGGCCCACAGGTTGACCACCCGGACCCGCGCTCCCTGCTCGCGCAGCGGCTGCCAGGTCTTGCGGGCGCGGGAGTAGCTCTGGACGCTTCTCAAAGAGAGCTGCCGGTGGATCAGGGTCGCCTCCAGCTCCCGCTCGCCGGCCTCGCTGGCCCGCGCCGGGGCGGCGCTCGTCCATAGGAATCCCAGCAGTGCGAAAAAGACCATCGCTCGCATCGTATTCCTCCTGGCTCCAGGCCCCGCTACAGGCAGTCGGTCCGAAATACGAACACCGCCCGCTCGACGTCCCGCGCTTCGGCGGGCGGCACCGGGCGGTCGACCAGCGGGAGCTGCTGCAGCGGCACCCGCAGCCTCAGGTTCCACGGCTTCTCGAACCGCTGCACCGTATTTTCCTTGTCGCCGTCCATGACGGTCTCGGTGTCCTTGATTCCGTAGTCCATAAGGCGCGCGCGCACGGCGTCGATGCGCTGCGTCGCGTCGCCGCCACCGGCGATCATGAGGAAGCGGGTGCTCGGCAGCAGCCGCTCGCGCGCCAGCGCCTTGAGCCGATCTTCGCGCTTGGTGGCGATCTTGCCATCGGCCCGCGGGTAGACCACCTCGTGGCGCAGCACCGACAAGAGCTTCTGCCCGATCGACTTGGTCTCCAGGTCCTTCTCGGCCGTCACCAGGGCCACCTTCATGTCCTTCTCATTGCACTCCGTACTGACCCGCGCCGCGCTGACCCCGGCCGCCGGCTTGCTGCTGCACAGCTGGCGGGCATCGCGGATGAGCGCCCGCAGCTCCGGCCCGCAGGCCAGGAGCGGCAGGCTCTCTTCCAGCACCCGGACCCGGTCGCCGAGCACCGCGAGCTCCGAGTGCTCCTGTTCCTCAGCGGGCCGGGCCGGGGTGACTTCCGGCTGCAGGTTGGCGCGGGTCGGGGCACACGCCAGGTGACTCGTTCCCAGGCAGACTCCCGCGGCGACCAGCGCCCCCTTCAAGCAGGACGAGAAGCGATTACTCATGGGCTTTTTCCTCCACGACTGTGATGTCTATGCGCTCTGGTATAAAGGGCACGACGCTGTCCAGACCGTACAAGCACTGCTCGATCTGGTTGCTCTGCTCCCCCGAAAGCTTGCCGCTGACGACCTTCAGGTTGTGGTCCGGGGCAAGCCCCAGCCACAGCGGCGAGCGGACGAGCTTGCGCAGCTCGGACTGCGACAGAGTCTTTCTGAGACAGCGCAGGACGCACTGCCCGACCGTGCCTTTTTCCGCCAAGCCGCTGAGCCCGACCACGTACCGCGGGTGCGGCGGGCGCGGCGGCGGCGGCGCAACCACGGGCAGGGCCAGATCCTCCGCTTGCGCGAAGTCCTGGGGCACCGCCAGGTCCTCCGGCGTGACCTCAACAGACTCTGTCATATCCGCCACCTCGACCCGCGGCTGCGACGATGACTTCGACTGCGGGGAGCCCGAGCCGTGCGCGACAATAAACATTCCGCTCCCAACGGTCACAAGCACGCTCCCGATAAGGGCGTACTGCGACAGCGGCCAGCGCGGACGCTCCTGCCGCAGGACCTCGCCGCTGCGGCCGCTGAGCAGCGAGGGCGG
>DAOMZC010000548.1:0-4895 GCA_035437965.1 Pseudomonadota bacterium | reverse complement strand
GGCCACAGCGCGTCATTGAGAGTGAGACGCCGCTCGGCCCGCAGCGACCGGCCGTCGAGATCCACCGCCACGACGCGATCGAGCAGCCGGAACGGCGCCTGATGCGGGACCTTCACTTGTACTGGTACGGGTACTGGCACGGGTACTGGCACGGGCAGCTGTGTGGGCGGCGGCATGGAAGTTGTGTTACCCAAGTCGGCTCCGGGGAAGGCCCGTGAGCCGGCGGTGAAAAGATACCCAAAGCGACAAGGAGATACCATGGATCGGCTGCATGCTTTCGTCCCCGCCGGGTCTACTGCAACGGGTGCTACAGCGCGCGCGCTAAGAAAGGGCGGCTTGTTCGCCGGCGCCTGCCTGTGCTGGCTGCTGTCCGCCTGCAGCCACGGCCCGCAGGTCCGCTCGGGGGTGAAGGTGCCCGCGGTGACCAGCGTGGAGATGGAGCCGCTGCAGCTCGAGGTCGGCCGCCCCGGCAGCGAGGCCGAGATCTTCGACGCCCCGACCCTGTTCGAGGAGGGCGGGCAGCACCTGGACGCCGATCGCTACGCCGACGCCGCGGCCAGCTACGAGCGGCTGCTCAAGAACTTCCCGGGCAGCCCCTACGCCCCGCCGGCGCTGTACAACGCCGCCCTCAGCTACGAGGGCCTGGGCCGCTACACCGACGCCGCCGAGCGCTACCGCAAGATCCTCGACGAGCACAGCGCCAGCAAGCAGGTCAAGGACGCCCTGTTCCGCCTGGGCGCCTGCTACGCCGAGACCGGCCGCTGGGTCGCCTCCAGCGAGATCTATGGCCAGGCGGTGCAGCGCGGCGACCTGACGCTGGGCGACCGCGTCGAGGCGACCACGCGCCTGGGCCTGGCCCACTTCGAGCTCCACGATCTGCCGGTCGCCGAGCAGAACTTCGCCCGCACCATTGAGCTGTGGAAGACCCACGCCGACAGCGAGCGCCTGGAGACCGACTTCTTCCTCGCCATGTCGCACTTTTACCTCGCGCACATCGCCCACCAGCGCTTCCGCGAGCTGCCGGTGCGCCTGCCGCAGCAGCAGCTGGAGCGCGACATCGAGGCCAAGGCGCGGGCGTTCCTCGACGCCCAGGTCAAGTACGTCGAGGCCATCAAGGTCAAAAACCCCAGCTGGGCGACCGCCGCCGGCTTCCACGTCGGGACCCTGTACCGCGAGCTCTACGACGCCCTGGCCAAGGCGCCGCTGCCGCCCGAGTTCCGCTCCGGCGACCAGCGCGTCATCTACGACCTGCTTCTGCGCGACAAGCTGCGCGTGCTCTTGGAGAAGTCCAAGGAAATCCTGGAGAAGAACGTGAGCATGGCCGAGCGGGTGGGGGTGAAAAACGGCTGGGTCGCCCGCTCGACCGAGCAGCTGCAGGAGGTCCAGCGGCTTCTTGCGAGCATGGACGGCAGCGGTCCGCTCGACAAGTCGTCGCTGCCGGCGAGCGAGGGCCCGGCGGTGAGCCCGGCCGAGGTGGCGCCCAAGGTGCCGGCGCGGCCCAAGAAGGACTACCGCCCGCGCGTCAACCTCTAGCCGCCGGCGTCGCTGCTCTGGCTGGGGCTTCTACCTTTCGGAGGGTCACAGGCAAAATAGTCACGCCGTGGGTCCCCCTTCCCTGCGATCCTTTTTTGCCAGCTGCGCTGACAAAAAAGGATCTCCGGTCGGCCCACGGCTAAGGCTCCCGATGGAGTTGGTAGAGGTGACCACGAAGGGGTCCTACTGCGGCTCCATGGTGCATAGCAGCGGGAAGCGCGCCTCTTTGGCCAGCGCCAGGACCTTCTGGACCTTCATCTCGGCGATCTCGGCCGAGTACACCCCGGCGACGCCGACCCCGTTCTGGTGGATGTGCAGCATGATCACCGTCGCCGAGGACTCGGTGTGGTTGAACACGGTCTGCAGCACCGCGACGACGAAGTCCATCGAGGTGTAGTCGTCGTTGTGCAAAAGGACCCGGTACAGCTGCGGCGGCTTCAGCTTGGGCGCGGCCTTCTTGTCCAGGACTACGTTGGTGTCGTCGTTCTGCGGGCGGAGACGGCTCATGTCAACTCAGGGGCAGCTCGGGGGAGGTTTGCGACCTAGGGCCCATGCTAGCGCATTTTGGGGCGCTCGCACGAGCGACCAGGGCCTTGGGGGGCCGTTTGAGGGGCCTTGCGGGGCCTTTGGCAGCCCTTTGGCCGGCCTCGGTCTGGCGTATTTTTGGCGTATTTTTGGCGTATCGTTGGCGTATTGGGCTGCGCCTTTCAGGCGCTCGGACCCGACGGGGTGCCCCATGGTACGATACAGGGCGCTTAGCTAACTTACTATGGGGGCCTGGGCGATGAATAAGCTTCACCTTGGGTACGCGTTTGCCGCGGTGCTCGCGGGATGTAATTCGGGCGGCACCAATCAAGGCGCCGGAGACGGCGGCGGAGACGGCGGCAGCGGGACGTACTCCCGGCGCGTCGACCTGCCGGTCGGAGCGATGCCGCAGTCGCTGGCGGTCACCGATGCCGACGGCGACCAGCGGCCCGACGTGCTCGTCGCGCGGGCGACCGGCAGCGGGGCGCTGACCCTCATCAGCGCCAACTCGGCGGGCGTGGTCAACGCCTCGCTGCTCAACGCCTCGATCGGCGACACCCCCTACGCGCTGGCGGTCGGCGACTTCGACGGCGACGGCATGGTCGACGCCGCGGTGGCCAACTTCCTCGGCGGCAACGTGAGCGCACTGTTCGGCGCCAGCTTCGTCACCCAGACCCGCTTCGGCGACGGCGCGCACCCGACCTCGCTGGCCGTCGGCGATGTCAACAGCGACGGTCGCCTGGATGTGCTCACCGCCAACCAGGTGGGCAACTCGGTGGGCGTGAACCTCAACCAGGGCAGCCGCATGTTCGCGGCGCGCACCGACTACCCGGCGGGGGCGGCGCCGGGGGCGCTGCTGCTCGCGGCGACCGATGGGGCGCGGCCGAGCCGGCTCGACATCGTGGTGGCGCTGCCGAGCCTGAACACGGTGCGCATCCTGCCGGGGCAGGGGGGCGGTTCGTATTCGGCGACGGTGTTCACCGACCTCGCGGTCGGCAAGTCGCCCACGGGGCTGGCGATGGGCGACCTGAACGCCGACGGCAACCCCGATCTGGTGGTCGTCAACCGCCTGGACAACACCCTCAGCGTGCTCCTCGGCCAGACCGGCGGCAGCTTCGCCAGCGCGGTGTCCTACAACGTCGGCACCGAGCCGATGCACCTGGCCCTCTCCGATCTGGACGGCGACGGCCGGCTCGATGCGGTGGTCGCCAACTCGGGCAGCGCCACGGTGTCCATCCTGCGCGGGCAGTCCGGCGGCGGGCTCTTGCTCACCGACACGGTGCCGGTCGGCACGCAGCCGCAGGGAGTGGTGGTCACCGATATCGACGGGGACGGCCAGAAGGACATCCTGGTCGGCAACAACGGCTCGGGGAACGTCACCATCCTGTTCGGCAAGAAGCCGTAGGCGCGGGGCGGCGGACCTGACCCCGAACAACGAAAGCCGCGCGGGAAGCGCGCGGTGGGGGGAGGCTCCGCCCGGCTTTGCCGGGTGGAGGGGGCGGGCAGAGCCCCCTTTTAGAAGATAAACTGCGGGCCGATATAGGTGTCGATGAGGACGCCGAACTGCCCGCCCAGGGCGGTCAGGATGTTCACGTCGACCGACAGGCCGGCGTGGCGGCTGCCGGCGTAGAAGCCGAAGCCCCCGCCGACCATCACCTTGTCGAGCAGCACCGCATCGCGGCACGAGCTGTTGGGCGGGCACACCGGGTTGAGGTTGGTCGGCGGCACAGCCTTGGCGGCCGCGTCGCGCTGGTTATAGCCGATGTTGCCGCCGATCGAGCTGCAGCCGGGCGGTTCGCGCGTGGTGTCGGTCTTGCCGTTATAGGTCGCGCTGCAGATGTCGGTCGGCTTGTACGGCGAGCTATTGTCGATGGCGCCGCCCGAGGTCGGGCGCGAGCCGTCGATGTTCAGGGCGCCGCGCCACTGCCCGCCGCCGACGTCGACGTGCAGGTAGGGGCGGAAGGCGTGGCCCTGGCGGAACTGGTAGCGCAGCTTGCCAAGGACGATGAAGCCGAACTGCCCCTTGGTCGTGGTGCCAAAGCACGGCGAGGGGTTGCCGCGGCTGTCCTGGCAAACGGGGCTGAGGTTGGCGTTGTCGTTGCTGTCGGCGGTGTGGTTGAGTTACGCCTCGAAGCGCCCGGACACCCCGAGCGACAAGCCGCGGTAGAGGTAGGCCCCGAGCTCGGCGCGTACGCCCAGGCCCCCCCAGATGAAGCCGCCGTTGCTGGCGCGCGCCGGCTCGAAGCGGTTCTGGCCGGCGTTGTAGAACCACGCCACCTCGGTGGTCGCGCCCGAGCTGATGATCGCCCCGCCCGAGCCGACCGACACATCGATGTAGACGTGATCGCGCAGCATGCTGAGGCGGATCCGCTCGTCCTCCTTCTTGACGTAGGCCAGCGGGTTCTCGACGTCCTCGGCGGGGATGGCGGCGACGCCGCGCGCCGCGGTGACGCGGATGATCGTCGGGTTGTCGGCGGTGCCGAAGTTGCCGCAGACGCGGCCGAGGTTGTCGTAGGCCTCCATGTAGTACTGGATGGCGCGGCCGTTGGTCGCCTCGACGGGGACCTGCCCGGTCCAGTCGCCCTGCTGCTTGCGGCTGAGCGACATCGGCGCCTCGCTGTACTTGGCCTGCCCGAGGGTGCGGTAGAACAGCGTGGCCTTGCTGACGGCGCCCATGGGGTGGATCGGCGCCGGGGTGAAGTAGATGCTGAACTTCTGGTTGGCCGGCACCTCCTCATACGGGATGCTGCGCAGCTCGACCTTCTTGATCGGGTTCAGGAGCTCGTCGGCGCTGTACTCCAGCCCCTGGTTCGGGGTGATGGTGGTCGGCGGCTTCT
>DAOMZC010000547.1:0-4896 GCA_035437965.1 Pseudomonadota bacterium | reverse complement strand
CTCCTCTCCGATGTCGCGGCGGGGCTTGTCGGTGCGCACAAGGCGGCGGTGGCGCTGGAGTCCGCGCGCTGCCTCAGCCTGGGAGTCGGTGAGTCGGTGAGCGTCGCCGCCCACCACGACGGTGTGCTGGCCCTGACCAGCCGGGCCCAGCTCGCCGGTCTGCCCCTTGGCGTTCCGACCCTGGCAGCAGCCCTGCGTCCGGTCGGCAGCCAGTCGCGCTTTCACCTCAGCAGCGATGCCCGCTGGGTCCTCGCCGAAGCCGAGCCCAGCGCTCCGAACGGCGGGTTGAACGGCGGCTCAAGCGGCGGCCCGAACGGCGGCTCAAGCGGCGACCCGAACGGCAGCCTGAGCGGCGACTTGAACGGCGGCCCGAACGGCGGATTTGATGGCGGCCTGAATGGCGGCCCGAGTGGCGGCCCGAATGGCGGCCCGGGTGGCGGCCCGGGTGGCAGCTTGAACGGCGGGTTGAGTGGCGGCCCGGGTGGCGGGTTGAGTGGCGGTCCGAACGGCAGCCTGGCCGTCAGCCTAATGGACGCTGCACGGATGATCGGGCGCGCCGTCGGGCTCTCGGCCTCGGCGGCCGGCTCGTCCGACGTGCAGCGGCGCATGGCGGCTCTAGGCCAGCGCTTGCAGGCGACCGCCGAAGGCGCGGCGGCGGCGCTGCTGGCCGCCGCTACGGCGCAGCTCGTGGACGCTGTGTGGGCGGTCTCGGTCGAGCGCGGCCAGGATCCGGCAGACTTCCCGCTGCTCGCCTATGGTCCGGCCGGCGGCCTGTTTGCCGCCGCGGTGGCGACGCAGCTCGGCATGCGCAGCGTCGTCATCCCGCCCGCGGCCGACCTGCTCACCGCCTACGGCGCGCTGTCCGCCCCGGTGCTGCGCGAGCGCAGCCGCCTTCTGCGCTGCGAGGCCTCGGGGGCCCAGCAGCGGGGCCTGCTGGAGGCGACCCTGCGCGCCCTGACCGACGAGCTGCGCCGCGACCTTCTGGCCGAGGGGCGGATCGAGCGCGGCCACCCGACGGGGCTCCAGTGGTCGGCCGACCTGCGCTACGCCGGCCAGGCCCACACCCTGACCCTCGCCGGCCTCGGCGAAGGCGGCCCGGCTCCCGACGGCGCGACGGATCTGGTGGTGCGCTTCCACCAGGAGCACGAGCGGCGCTACGGCTTCACCCTCGGCGAGCGCCCGGTCGAGCTGGAGCTGGTCCGGGTGCGCGCCGCGGCCCCGATCTTCGGTCCGAGCTTCGTCCAGCTCTGCCAGCTGGGACGCGAGGCGGCGCTCCAGGCGGCGGCGCCGAGCCCCGCCGTCCCGGGCGGCGTGATCCTCTACGGCGCGCTGCCGACGGCCACCGCGGTCGCCGGGCCGGTGGTCATCGCGGAGCCGTCGGTCAGCACCTTCGTCCCCGCCGGCTGGACCGCCGAGCTCGACAAACAAGGCGCAATCTGGCTACGCCGCGCCACCTGACGCTGCCCGCCCCCCGCTCCCAAGGACCCGACCACCCGCGGTGAAGGCGCGTCTAAATTGAAAAAGCCGCTAGGGTATTTGCTATGATGAGGGTGCACTGGCCGATCGCGGGCTGCCCGTGCCCACTTGGCTTCGGTACGGCCCAGCCCGCGTGACATCCCCGTGGTTCACCCCAGCTCGCGGGCCGCTCCGCCCGCCCGCTTGCCTTAACGCCAAACGTCAACAGGACCGGAACTCGCTGCATGGACATCGTCGTCGCTGGAGCCGGAAGCTGGGGCACCGCCCTGAGCTGCGTGCTGGGTCAGAACCAGCACCGCGTGACGCTGTGGGGCCGCGATGCCGAGCAGGCCGCCGAGATGACCGCCCGGCACGAGAACCGCCGCTATCTGCCCGGCGTCAAGCTTCCTGCCGGGCTGCGCTTCACCGCCGACCTCGGCGCCGCGCTGCGCGAGCTGCCCACCGACGCGCCATCGATGCTGGTGGCGGTGGTGCCCTCGCACACGATGCGCCAGGTGATCGGTGAGGTCGCCCAGCTCATCCCGCCCCGCGCTCTGGTCGTCACCGCCAGCAAGGGCATCGAGAACCAGACCCAGGCGACCATGGTCGAGGTCCTGCAGCAGGTGCTGGCGCCGGCGCTCGCCCAGCGCATCGCCGTGCTGTCGGGCCCGAGCTTCGCCCGCGAGACCGCCGAGGGCCACCCTACCGCCGTAGTGGCCGCCGCCGCGGCGCGCCCGGTAGCCGAGGAAGTCCAGCGCGCCTTCCAGGTCAACGCCTTCCGCGTCTACACCTCGGACGATGTGGTCGGCGTCGAGGTCGGCGGCGCGGTGAAGAACGTCATCGCCCTGGCCTGCGGGATGGCCGACGGCCTGGGCTTTGGCCACAACACCCGCGCCGCCGCGATCACGCGCGGCCTCGCCGAGATCTCCCGCCTGGCGGTGCGCCTGGGCGGCAACCCCCTGACCCTCGCCGGCCTCGCCGGCCTTGGCGACCTGGTGCTGACCTGCAACGGTCCCCAGAGCCGCAACCGCACTGCCGGAGTGATGCTCGGGCAGGGCAAGAGCTTGCAGCAGGTGCTCACGGAGATGAAGCAAGTCGCCGAGGGCATCAAGACCACGCGCTCGGTGCGCGAACTCGCGGTGCGCGTCGGCGTCGAGATGCCGATCAGTAGCGCGATCTATAAAGTCCTCTACGAAGATCACCCAGTCGGTCAAGTGATGACCGACCTCCTCGGTCGTCCGCCGCGTCACGAGCTTGGCTAGCTTCACCGCCGCTCGGTCGCCGCGCACGCCGATTTTAGAAGAGAACACCGATGGGAAACGACGAACGTCCCAAAATGTCCTGGCGGGAAATCGACAAGGTTCGCAGCGGCAGCGGCCGCGGCTCGGGGTCATCGCACCGCTCGGGTGGCGGGCCGCGCTCTGGTGGGAGTGGGGGTGGCGGTCGGGGCAGCGAGGACACGCACCAGAAGCAGTACCGCGCCGCCCTGGAGGCCGCGTTTGCCAAGGGCGAGCTCGGCAAGCTGGCGGACAAGCTCAACCTGCTGGGCCGCGGCAGCCCCAGCGATGAGCCGAGTCGCCCGACCACGACTCCGCCGGCCAGCGAGAAGCCGAGCCTCAGCGAGCGCATGATGGCGACCGCCGAGCGCGCCGTGGTCCCCGAGCCGGCGCCGGCCAGCCCCGACGCCGCCGCCGACAGCGCGGCGAAGAAGAAGGCGGCCGCCAAGAAGAAGGCGGGCGACGACAAGCCGTCGCTCCACCGCAAGCTGCTGGAGGCGCCGAGCCGCCACGAGATCAGCAAGGCGGCCGAGAAGTACCTGGCCAAGTTCCCCATGCCCGACGATCACGAGTTCCTCGAGCAGCTGCTCGATCACGAGCAGGACGGCCGGATCAAGGAAGCGCTGGAGCGGATCACCCAGCTGCTCGACCGTCGGCTCCCGCCGCGGCGGACGCGCGCCCTCATCGGCAAGCTGCGCTACCTGACCGAGACCAACTCGGACGAGCTCATCCGCGAGACCTCGCAGGCCCTGCTGCAGCGCCTGAGCTGACGCCCCGGCGCCGCGCTCCCCCTACATCCGCTCGGGGACCTCGATGCCGAGGGCGCCCAGGCCGTGGCGCAGCGTGCGCGCCACCAGCTCCAGCAGCAGCAGGCGCGAGGCGCGCGCCGCCGGCTCGGCCTTGAGCACCTGGACCTCGCTGTAGAAAGTGCTCACCTGGCCGGCGAGGTCGTACAGGTACTGACACAGGTGGTGCGGTCGGGCGGTGCGCACCACAGTCTCGACCGCCTCGGAGTAGTCGAGCAGCCGCCGCGCCAGCGCCCGCTCGGCCGGCTCGCGCAGGCAGAGGGTCGGGGCCGGCGTCGCCCCCTCGGCCTCGGCGCGGCGGGCGATCGAGCGCAGGCGGGCGTAGGCGTACTGCATGTAGGGCGCGGTGTTGCCGTCGAGCGCCAGCGCCTGGTCGAGGTCGAAGTGGACATCGCTCTGGCGGTCGCGCGAAAGGTCGTTGTACTTGATCGCGCCGATGCCGACGACCTGCGCCACCTCGTCCAGGTCGGCCGCGGCGAGCTCGGGGTTCTTGCTCTGCGCGACGAGGCGCGCGCGGCGGATCGACTCGTCGATGAACTCGTCGAGAAGCGGCACGTTGCCCTTGCGCGTGCTGCCGGTGCTCCACTTGCCGGTCTCGTCGCGGAAGCGCATGGTGCCAAACGGAATGTGCTCCAGCTCGCAGGTGACGCCGAGCTTGCGGGCGATGGCGAAGATCTGGCGGAAGTGCATTTATCAACTCCTAAAATCACTCCGCCATTGCGAACCGTCGCATTTTTGGTCAAAATTTTTCCGCCGACGGCGCCGATATTTTTTTGCACAGCAATTTTTGCCAGTTCCAAAAAATTTTTGCTTGAAATCGTTTCGAGGCTTGCATCAACAAAAATTAACACATCGCTTAAGCTATTACCTGCCAATATGTTAAGTGATTCAGCAGTCGCATCTTTTAGTTTGATGATCTCAAAACTCGGCTCTGAATCGTAAATTACCCGATGCAAATTAAAATATCCTTCAGAGACTTTTGCTTTGATACCGACTCGTTCAAAATGTCGGCGAATCGCTTCACGCGCCCGTTCGTGAGCATAAGGTTTTTCATCCGGATTTAGTGCAACCGATCCAGAAATTGCCCGCCAATGATAGAGAATATGCGGAATATGACGAATTTGTTTTTCGTCAATTTCTTCGGACACGCGCAAAGCCAAATCGTAATCCTGACTGCCTTCCGCACCAATCGTAAAGCCGCCGATTTTTTTCAATAATTCTGTGCGGTAAGCCGAAAGATGCGTGATTAAATTCAATGAATAGATCAGATCCTGACTCCAATCAGGTTTAAATTTCGGCTCGGAACGCTCTCCTTTTTCGTCAATCAAATCCTCATCGCTGTAAATCATTTGCGTTTC
>DAOMZC010000546.1:0-4907 GCA_035437965.1 Pseudomonadota bacterium | reverse complement strand
ATCCAGCACGTCCATCCGGAGCGGCTGCAGGTGCTCGGGCTGACCGAGATCGCCTACCTGCGGAGCCTGGACGCCGCCTCGCGGCTGCGCGGGGCGCAGGCGCTCGGCAGCCTGCGCCCGCGCGTCATCGTGGTGACGCGGGCGCTCGAGGTGCCGGCCGAGCTGACCCTGGCGCTCGACGAGGTCGGCGTGTCGGTGCTGTCGACGCCGCTCATGTCGTCGGTGTTCATCAGCCGGGTGCAGAAGCTGCTCGAGCTCAAGCTGTCGCCGTCGACCCAGGTGCACGGGGTGCTCATCGACGTGCTGGGGGTCGGGGTGCTGCTGCTCGGCAAGTCGGGCATCGGCAAGAGCGAGGCGGCGCTTGACCTGGTCCTGCGCGGCCATCGCCTGGTCGCCGATGACATCGTCGAGATCCGCAAGCGCCAGCCGGACATCATCATCGGCGCCTCCAGCGAGCTCATAAAGCACCACATGGAGATCCGGGGCCTGGGCATCCTCAACATCAAGGATCTGTTCGGCATCTCGGCGGTGCGCGACTCCAAGCGGGTCGAGCTCGTGATCGAGCTGTCCGACTGGAACGAGGACGAGGAGTACGACCGCCTGGGCGTGGAAGAACGGCGCTACGCGCTGCTCGATGTGGCGCTGCCGATGCTGCGCATCCCGATCCGCCCGGGCCGCAACATCGCCTCGATCATCGAGGTCGCGGCGCGCAACCAGCTGCTCAAGCAGCAGGGCAAGCACTCGGCGCGCGACTTCCAGGACCGCATCACCCGGGCCCTTGACGAAAACGAGCCGGTGTCCGATCCCGGCATCAGCGCGGACGTCGGCCCGAGCTCAAGCCCGGGCATCGCGCCGGGCCCAAGCGGCCTGCCGACCGGCCTGCCAAGCGGCATGTCGGGGGGGCGCACCCCGGTCGTCGTCTCGCCAACGGATGAAGTCGAGTGAGCCGGCGCGACTCAGCTTTCCGCCCCGCGTGCAAGCGCGCCCTTGCACATTGCCCGGCGACGTGGCATCTCCCATGAGAGGGATACTAGCCAGGGTCCGCAGCGGCGCTGCCGCATCGCCGGCAAGCGCGCGCCGCGGCCAAGGAACGTCATGAACCAGACTGGTGCGGGAGACCCGCCGGGCACGAGCCCGCCGGCGCAGAGCCCGCCAAAAGAAAAATCGATGCGCATCCTCGTCGTCACCGGCGTCTCGGGCGCCGGCAAGTCGACGGCGCTGCGGGCGCTGGAGGACATCGGCTTCTACTGCGTCGACAACCTGCCGCTGCCGCTGCTCGGGCAGTTCATCGGCCTGCTGTTGCAGACCGGGCAGCGCCAGGCGGCCCTGGTCATCGACGCCCGCGAGGGCGAGTTTTTGAGCGGCTTCCGCGACGCGATGGCGGCGCTGCGCAAGGGCGGCCACCTGCCCGAGGTGCTGTTCCTCGACGCCGCCGACGACGTGCTGCTCCGCCGCTTCTCCGAGACGCGGCGCCGCCACCCGCTGCACGGCGACAACCTCCGCGCCGCCATCCTGCACGAGCGCCACGAGCTCCTGCCGCTGCGCGAGGAGGCGCACGCGGTCGTCGACACCGGCGACCTCAACGTCCACCAGCTAAAGGGCGTGATTCAAGAGCGCTACGGCCGCGCCGGCCAGCCGCTGCTCATCACCCTGCTGTCGTTCGGCTACAAGCACGGGGTGCCGGCCGAGGCCGACGTGGTGCTGGACGTGCGCTTTTTACCAAACCCCTACTTCGTCGCCGAGCTGTCCGCGCAGACGGGCCTGGTCGAGCCGGTGGCGCGCTTTGTCCTGTGCCACCCGGACGCCGAGGCGTTCTTTACCCACGCGGTGGCGCTGCTCGGCTTTTACCTGCCGCGGGCGGAGCGCGAAGGCAAGGCCTACCTTACAATCGGCATCGGCTGCACCGGCGGGCGCCACCGCTCCGTCGCAGTCGCGGCCGAACTTTTCAATCGACTCGGGACGCATTATCAAATTACTGTAAGACACCGCGAGCTCAGTCGAGGGAGACAACCATGAGTGCCCCGCTTACTGCTGTGGTAGTCGTGACACACGGTCGAGCCGGTGCCGACATGCTGGACGCCGCTCAGCAGATCCTGCACGTCCAGCTGCCGCTGGTCGCGGCGGTGGGCATCGATGTCGAGGATGACCGCAGCGCCGTGGACAATAAGCTCACGCGGGCGGTCAAGGACCTGGGCGTCGAGTCCTTCGAGGACGTGCTGTTCCTTGTCGATCTGGTCGGCTCGACGCCGGCGCGGCTGTGCTGCGGCAAGTGCGTCGACAAGGGCCATGTAGTTACCGGGCTCAATATGCCGATGCTGGTCAAGCTGGCGACTGCCGATCGCTCGCGCCGGCCGGCGGCCCTGGGGATCGATCTAATCGCCACCGGCACCAAGTCCATCCACGCCGAGTAACCCATGGTCAAAACCGCCACGCTCAAGATCATCAACAAGGCCGGGCTGCACGCCCGCGCCTCGACGCGCCTGGTGCAGAGCGCCAACAAGTACCGCTGCGAAGTGACGGTCAGCAAGGACGGCCAGGACGTCAACGGCAAGAGCATCATGGGCGTGCTGCTGCTCGTCGCCGCCAAGGGGAGCACGATCACCATCACCTGCGATGGCGAGGACGCCCAGCCCTGCCTTGAGTCGCTGACGCAGCTGGTCCAGACCGGGTTCGGAGAGGACTAGGGCGCATGGCCTTGGTCGATGAGAGCGGCCCCATCGGCCCCAGCGGGCCGCACGGGCCCTTTTCACGCCCGCTGAGCACCGAGGTCCGCGCCGGCATCGCCGCCTCGCCCGGCATCGCCGTGGGCCGCGCCTTCGTCATCGACCGCCGCCGCCAGAAGACCCCCAAGCGCCACATCGCCAGCGACGAGGTGGCCGCGGAGCTGGTGCGCCTCGACGAGGCGGTGACGCGCGCCGACCTGCAGCTGGAGCGGCTCAAGCGCAAGCTCAAGCAGAGCGACGAGAGCGACAGCGGCGTCATCCTGGAGGCGCACCAGCTGATCCTGCACGACGAGCACCTCATCGGCCCGACGCGCCGCCGCATCCGCGACGAGAAGCTGAACGCCGAGTGGGCGCTGCGCAAGACCGTCGAGGAAATCCAGCAGCGCTTCGACGCCATCGATCTTGAGTACTTCCGCGAGCGCAAGAGCGACGTCGAGTTCGTCGGTGAGCAGGTGCTGCGCAACCTCATCGACAGCAACGACGCGCCGCCGATGCAGCCGCCGCACGGGGCGATCGTCGTCGCCCACGACCTGTCGCCGGCCGACACCGTGCACCTGCACAGAAACAGCGTCGCCGCGATCATCACCGACGCCGGCGGGCGGACCTCGCACACCTCGATCCTCGCCCAGGCGTTCGCCATTCCGGCGGTGGTCGGGCTTGAGCACGTGACCGAGGCGGTGGGCACCGGCGACCTCCTCATCGTCGACGGCACCCGCGGCGAGGTGATCCTGTGCCCGACGCCGGAGCTGGTCGCCGAGTACCGCCAGATCGCCCACAGCCAGCACCGCCACATCGAAGAGCTCCTGCGCGAGCGCGACGAGCCGGCCGAGACGCTGGATCACGTGCGGGTGCGCCTGCTCGCCAACATCGAGCTGCCCGACGAGGTGCCGCACGCCCTGGACTACGGCGCCGAGGGCATCGGCCTTTACCGCACCGAGTTCCTGTTCCTCGACCGCGACGACTTCCCGCGCGAAGAGGAGCACTTCATGAACGCGCGCGGCGTGCTGCGCCGCATCGCCCCGTTCCCCGCCACCTTCCGCACCTTCGACCTCGGCGTCGACAAGGTGGCGCCGTTCCTCAGCAAGCTCAATAGCACCTCCAGCCACCCCGGGATCAAGGAGCCCAACCCCGCCCTCGGGCTGCGCTCGCTGCGGCTGTGCCTGAAGGAGCGCGCCTTCTTCAAGGCCCAGATCCGCGGCCTTCTGCGCGCCAGCATCCACGGGCGCATGCGCCTGATGTTCCCCATGGTCTCGGGCATCATCGAGCTGCGCGAGGCCAAGGCGGTGGTCGAGGAGTGCAAGATCGAGCTGCGCCGCGAGGGGCTGCCGTTCGCCGAGGACATCCCGCTCGGCATCATGGTCGAGATGCCCTCGGCGGTGATGGTCGCCGACCACCTGGCCAAGGAGTGCGACTTCCTGTCGATCGGGACCAATGACCTCATCCAGTACTCGCTGGCCCTGGATCGCCTCAACGAGCACGTGGGCTACCTGTACCAGCCGCTGCACCCCGCGGTGCTGCGCATGATCAAGCACACGGTCGAGGCCGGGCACGCCGCCGGCCGCCGGGTGGCGATGTGCGGCGAGATGGCCGGCGAGCCGCTGTTCGCGCTGGTGCTGCTCGGCCTGCAGCTGGACGACCTGTCGATGAACGCCGCCTCGCTGCCGCTGGTCAAGCGCGCCCTGCGCAGCGTCACCGCCGCCGACGCGAGCGCCCTCATCGAGCACGTGCTGACCCTGGCCAGCGCCGAAGAGGTCGCCGCCGTGGTGAGCGAGCGGATGCGCGAGCTGGTCGGCAAAAACCCCGGGGACATCCGCCCGGGGTCCAGCGATTAGCTCGTATCCGCCGCGGCAACGGGTAAGCTGACCGGGTGAGCCTGGAAGCACGCAGCCTGAGCAGCTTGAGTGAGGTCGGCGAAGCGGAGTGGAACGCCCTCCTGACCGCGGCCGACAACCCGTTTGTCGACTGGCGCTGGCTGGAGGCCCTGGAGCACAGCGGCTGCGTCGGGCCGGACGCTGGCTTTATGCCCTGCCACCTCACCATCCGGCGGGCCGGCAGGCTGGTCGCCGCGGCCCCGGCGTACGTGAAGTTCGACAGCGATGGCAACTTCGGTCGCGCCTTGGCGTGGTCGGCTGCGGCCGGGCGGCCCCCCCTTCCCTACTACCCCAAGCTGGTGCTCGGTGTGCC
>DAOMZC010000545.1:0-4933 GCA_035437965.1 Pseudomonadota bacterium | reverse complement strand
AACCCCCGGCTCGGTTGGCCGCGGCTCGGCGCGCAGCCCGCGGTGACCGGCGCCCTCGACGCGCTGGAGCGGCTGGCCCGGCGGGTGATCCCGCGGCAGCTCTGGCTGTACCTCAGCTTTCAAGCGGTGCGCATCTAGGCGCCAAGGCAAATGCAGATGACTGACTCGGCCCCCATAGTCCCCGGCAAGCGCGTGGTCGTCACCGGCGGCTCCGGCTTCCTCGGCTCGTTCGTCGTCCAGGAGCTCGCGCGGCGCGGCTACACGGACGTCATGGTCCCGCGCTCGCGCGACTACGACCTGGTGGATCGGGAGGCGGTGAAGCGGCTCTACCGCGAGACCCGCCCGGAGCTCGTCATCCACCTGGCGGCGCGGGTCGGGGGAATCGGCGCCAACCAGCGCCACCCGGGGCAGTTCTTCTACGACAACCTGATGATGGGCGTGCAGCTCATCGAAGAGGGGCGCCGCTTCGGGGTGCCCAAGATCCTCTCGGCGGGGACGATCTGCGCCTACCCCAAGTTCGCCCCGGTGCCGTTCCGCGAGGACGACCTGTGGAACGGCTACCCCGAGGAGACCAACGCCCCCTACGGCCTCGCCAAGAAGATGCTGCTCGTCCAGTCGCAGGCCTACCGGCAGGAGTACGGCTTCAACTCGGTGGTCGTCTTCCCGGTGAACCTGTACGGCCCGCGCGACAACTTCGACCTGGAGACCTCGCACGTCATCCCGGCGCTCATCCGCAAGATTGATCGGGCGCTGCAGGCCGGTCAGGACGAGGTGGTGCTGTGGGGCGACGGCAGCCCGACCCGCGAGTTCCTCTACGTCGAGGACGCCGCCGAGGCCATCGTGCGGTGCGCCGAGCGCTACGAGCGGCCCGAGCCGCTGAACCTGGGCAGCGGCCTCGAGATCAGCATCGCCTCGCTGGCGGCGCAGATCGGCCAGCGCATGGGCTACAGCGGCCGCTTCACCTTCGACACCTCGCGCCCCAACGGACAGCCGCGGCGGGCGCTCGACGTGTCGCGGGCGGCCGAGCTCCTCGGCTGGCGGGCGCGCACCTCGCTGGAAGAGGGGCTGCACCGCACGGTGGCGTGGTGGCGCACCGCCGGCCGCCCGAGCCCCGAAGCGGCAGCCGCGAGCGCGCCCGGGCCGAGGTCCTGAAGATGGCCCCTAAGCGCGCCCTCATCACCGGCATCACCGGCCAGGACGGCTCCTACCTTGCCGAGCTGCTCCTCGGCAAGGGCTACGAGGTCCATGGCCTGGTGCGCCGCTCGTCGTCGTTCAACACCGGCCGCATCGAGCACCTGTACCAGGACCCCCACGTCCCCGCCCCGCGGCTGTACCTGCACTACGGCGACCTCCTTGACGCCTCGGCGCTGGCGCGGGTGCTGACCAAGGTGCGCCCCGACGAGGTCTATAACCTCGGGGCGCAGACCCACGTGCGGGTGTCGTTCGACATCCCGGTGCATACCGGCGACGTGACGGCCCTTGGGACGATGCGCCTCTTGGAGTCGATCCGCGACTGCCAGCTGCGGCCGCGATTTTATCAGGCGTCGTCGTCGGAGATCTACGGCAACGCGCCGTCGCCGCAGTCCGAGCTGACCCCGTTCCGGCCGTGCTCGCCCTACGCCGCGGCCAAGCTGTACGCCTACTGGATGACCGTCAACTACCGCGAGGCCTACGGCCTCTACGCCTGCAACGGCATCCTCTTCAACCACGAGAGCCCGCGCCGCGGCGAGACCTTCGTGACCCGCAAGGTGACGCGGGCGGCAGCGCGCATCGCCCTCGGGCGCCAGGACAAGCTGTACCTCGGCAACCTCGATGCCAAGCGCGACTGGGGCTTCGCCGGCGACTACGTCGAGGCGATGTGGCTCATGCTGCAGCAGGAGCAGCCGGACGACTACGTCATCGCCACCGGCGAGTGCCACAGCGTGCGCGAGCTGCTCGCCGCGGCGTTCGGCCACCTGGGCCTCGACTGGCAGCGCCACGTCGAGGTCGATCCGCGCTACTATCGCCCGGCCGAGGTCCACGAGCTGCGCGGCAACATGGAGAAAGCCCGCCGCAAGCTGCGCTGGGAGCCCAAGGTCGGCTTCACCCAGCTCGTGCAGATGATGGTGGACTCCGACCTACAAGACCTGAAACGCCATGAGCAAGGGGAGCGCCCGACGTGACAGCCACACCCGAGTCATCCTTCGCCGAGCGCGAGGCGCAGGCGCTCAAGCAGCGCGTCGCGGCTTTCGACAAGTACATCGCCGAGCGCGAGCAGTACGCCGCCCACAGCGCCGCCTACCACGAGGCAATCACCCGCCTGTGCCGCTTCGTCATCCCCGAGGGCCAGAGCGTCCTTGAGATCGGCTGCGCCACCGGCGACCTCCTCGCCGCGGTCAAGCCGAGCCGCGGCGTCGGCATCGACCTGTCCCCGACTGCCATCACCCGCGCCCGCGTCCGCCACCCCCAGCTGGCCTTCTACGTCGGCGACGCCGAGACCCTGGAAGTCAAGGAGCTCGCCGGCCAGACCTTCGACTACGTGATCCTCTCGGACGTCGTCGGGTTTCTGCACGACGTGTGGGCGGCGCTGCGCGCGATCCGGCGGGTGTGCAACCCGCGCACGCGCATCTTCATCACGTACTACAACTTCGTCTGGGAGCCGCTCCTGGCGCTCGCCGAGCGCGCCGGCCTCAAGGCGCCCGCCCAGGCGCAGAACTGGCTCGGCATGCAGGACCTGCGCAACCTCCTGGCGCTCGCCCACCTGGAGATCATCCGCGAAGGCACCGCGCAGCTCCTGCCGGTCGAGGTCCCGGCGCTGGCGCCGCTGGCCAACCGCTACCTCGCCCAGGCCCCCGGCCTGCGCCACCTCGCGCTCACCCAGTTCTTCGTCTGCAAGGTCGCCAGCGGCGGCGGCCCCATCCCGCACCGCGAGTACAGCTGCAGCGTCATCGTGCCGTGCAAGAACGAGCGCGGCAACATCGACGACATCGTCGCCCGCACCCCCGACATGGGCCGCGGCACCGAGATCATCTTCGTCGACGGCAGCTCCACCGACGGCACCGTCGAGGCGATCGAGGAGCACCTGGGCCGCCGCCGCCGCCCCAACATGCGCCTTATCCACCAGGGCGACGGCAAGGGCAAGGGCGACGCGGTGCGCAAGGGCTTCGCCGCGGCCACCGGAGACGTGCTGTTCATCCTCGATGCCGACCTCACCGTCCCGCCCGAGGACCTGCCCAAGTTCTACGCCGCGATCGCCGAAGGCGTGGGCGAGTTCATCAACGGCTCGCGCCTTGTCTACCCGATGGAAGACGGCGCCATGCGGGTCCTCAACTCCCTCGGCAACAAGGCGTTCAGCGTCGCCCTGTCGGCGGTCCTCGAGCAGCGGCTCAAGGACACCCTGTGCGGCACCAAGGTCCTGTTCCGCCGCGACTACGAGCGCATTGCCGCCGCCCGCGGCTTTTTCGGCGACTTCGATCCGTTCGGCGACTTCGATCTGCTGTTCGGCGCCGCCAAGCAGAACCTCAAGATCGTCGAGATGCCGGTGCGCTACCGGGCGCGCCTGTACGGCGACACCAAGATCAGCCGCTTCCGCCACGGCGCCATGCTCCTGCGCATGACCGCCTACGCGTTCTCCCGCTTCAAGACGGCCTACTGATGCTGCGCCTGGTCCTGCCGCCGCGCGGGCTGCTCTCGCCCAACAATGCGGTCGACCCGCTGCGCTACTACTACCACCCGCTCGTCGGCGTGCTGTTCCGCCGCCGCCTGCAGGTCGGGCTCGATCTCTTGCCCGACCACAGCGGCCGCCTGCTGGAGGTCGGCTACGGCTCCGGCCTCCTGCTGCCCACCCTCGCCCGCGGCGCCGACGAGGTCTATGGCGTCGACCGCGAGCCCCCGCCCCCCGGAATCCGCCAGCGCCTCGGCATCCTCGGCTGCTTCCCCCGCGAGCTGTGCGCCGCCGACGTCACCGCCATGCCCTTTCCCGATCGCCACTTCGACGGCGTCGTCGCCTTCTCGATCTTCGAGCACCTCCACCCCCCCGAGCTCGCGCGCGCCGCCACCGAGATCGCCCGCGTGCTGCGCCCCGACGGCTTCCTCCTCATCGGCTGCCCCGCCGTCCATCCCCTGATGTCCGCCGCCTTCGCCGCCATCGGCTTCCGCGGCATCGACAACCACCACGTCAGCTCGATCACCGACGTCCTGCGCGTCTTCGAGCGGCGCTTCCGCTGCACCCGCACCGCCACCCTGCCACCCCTGCCGCGCGCCCTGGGCCGCACCGCCCTGGCCCTGGCCATGTACAGCGCCGCGCGCCTGCAGCTGCGCTGACGCCCCCTCTCCCCTCGAGGCTGTCTCATGCTGAACCCGCGCACCTCCAGGCTGCTGTGGCGCCTTCTCCCGCCCGCCCTGCTGCTCATCGCCGGCGTGCTGTTCCTCCTGCGCCTGCCCACCCTCGTCGCCACCCTCAACACCTATCCCTGGGACGGCAAGGTCGACTGGCTGGCCGCGCGCGCCTTCCTCGCCGGCAAGAACCCCTACAGCCCGCAAGAGCTGGCCGCCGTCAAGCTCGACGGCCTCGGCCACCCCCCCACCACCTCGTTCTGGTTCATCCCCCTCGCCCTCGTCGACATGCAGACCATGAGCAAGATACTCGGCACCCTGAGCATCTGCATGCTCCTTGTCCAGTGCTGGCTGATCCTCCGCGAGCTCCACGTCCGCCCCTCCCTCTCCGCCGGCCTCCTCATCGGCGTCCTTGTCCTCTACCGCGAGTGGATGCGCTTCCACCTCCACCTCGCCCAGATCTCCCAGCTCATCTCGTTCCTCCTCGTCCTCACCTGGCTCGCCCTGCGCCGCCGCCGCGACTTCCTCGCCGGCATCCCCCTGGGCATCGCCTGCACCCTCAAGCTGTTCCCCGGCCTCGTCGCCGTCTTCATCCTCTTATCCCGTCGCTGGCGACCCA